>BNWK01000163.1 GCA_025998775.1 Alphaproteobacteria bacterium
CAGACTTTTATTTTTTTCTATTCTCAAAAAAATAAAAAAAACATATATAGTGTTTTTCGTGTGTCTTATCCGTCTTTTTGTCTTGTTCAATGAAATCAATAGGTTAGATGCCATTTTTAAGACAGAATACAAGACAGACAAGACAGATTATATAAAATGCAAGACAAATTTCGAAAATGCAGCTCAGCTGTTAAAATTCGAGCCAAAAATCGCTGTCAAAAAACCACAGAAACGCGGACAACAAAATTTTCTGATTTTTAGGTTTATGTTCAGAAAATTGCTCTTGTTCTCACATCCGCCTCCCAAAACGCAGAATAATTGCCAACAATGGCGTGAGTCAAAAAAACATGATGCGAGTTACAGATGCAAATTAATGAAAGGATATTAAAAATGGATATCGGTCCTTTCTCAAAGATTATGGAGAACAAAAATGACTGACACACAGAAAGAGCAATTTAAGAAAGCAGCTGAATCAGACTCAAAACCTGCTCAATTGGCAAAGCTGATATTCAGAGGAATCCAGCGCCATATAAAAGCAAAAAACGCTCAAGATAGAGAGAAAAACTACGATAGAATGCTTGACTTCAGTCGCGAACGGAGAGTTAATAGGGAACGTAATATTGACTAATGGGAGAGAAAAAGATGGCTGAAGATTTTAAAGTACTCAATCAGATTATAGCATTGGAAGGTAAATCAGTGGACGAGCTTACTAAATTGTCTAAACTTGACCCACTACTTTTGTAGAGCATATTTCTCTGATATTTCAGGAATTGCATGACTTCAATCATCGAATGTGTTGCAAAAGCAAGGCTAGCCTTCCTCGGATTGCATCAAGAATTTTGCCATTCTGAGTTGTTTTCGATCCTTTGTGGAGATTCTTTTTACGATTTTGATTAATTTTCGATGCTCACGATAACGATTGGAAAGAATTGAGCTGGTATAATACTACAAAAAGGTTAGAAAAACGCTCAAAAATCACCAAATAAAAGTAGTGGGTCAAGTTTAGACTAAATTGTGGGGAACGTTTTACGACTATGAACCGATGTCCTACAGCAAATCTTATCTGGTTTCCAAGATTGCTTACAAGATCCAGGAGCTCGCGTTTGGCGGGCTTCCGGAAAATACGCGGAAACGCATGGATCAGCTGTCCACGAACATCAACGGCAGCATCGTGAAGAAAAAGTACAAACCACTGATTGGCGCAAAGATCATTAAAGAGTATCACGATAAAACGTACGAAATCGTCGTTGTGGATGGCGGTTTTTCCTTCGAAGGCGAGGTCTTCAAGTCACTATCGGCCATAGCTACGAAAATCACATGAACAAAATGGAACGGCCTAAAGTTTTTTGGAATAAAGCCAGCTTAAAGCTGGACATAATAATTTTTGATTTTTAGGAGTTAATTTATGAAAACGCAATTAGCAAAAAACAATGGATCGAACGTCACGTTGGTTTTGATTTTTAGGGGGTAATTTATGAAAACGCAATTAGCAAAAAACAATGGATCGAACGTCACGTTGGTGCGGTGTGCAATTTATACGAGAAAATCCAGCGAAGAAGGCCTTGAACAGGAGTTCAATAGCCTTGATGCTCAGCGTATTGCTGCCGAAAACTACATTCGTAGTCAACAAGGAAAAGGCTGGATTATTCTGCCTCAACACTATGATGACGGAGGATTTTCCGGCGGAAACATAAACAGACCAGGACTGACAGAATTACTGAAGGATATCAGACAGCAAAAAATAGACTGCGTAGTTACGTACAAACTGGATCGGCTTTCCAGGTCTTTGTTAGACTTTGCAAGTATCATGAATATTTTTGACAACAATGAGGTAATCTTTGATACGGTCACAGAATCATTCAGCTCTGCCAGTTCGTCTGGAAGGTTAATGCTGAATATGCTGCTGAGTTTTGCGCAATATGAACGCGAGCTGACGAGCGAGCGCATCCGAGATAAATTTGCAGAGTCAAAGAGAAAAGGCATGTGGATGGGCGGGTATCCGATACTTGGCTACGATATAAAAGAACGTAAGTTGCTGATAAATGAAGAGGAAGCTGCTGTTGTGCGCCTAATTTACGAAAGATTTCTGGAAACAGAATCCTGTACGATTGTCATGAATGAGCTGAATCGTCGTGGACATCGATCAAAGCCGCGTTCCAACGTAAAAGGCAGAAACAACGGCGAAAAGTTGTACAACAAAAAAACTGTGCGACGCATTCTTGAAAATCCATATTACAAAGGCTATGTCACACACAAAGGCGAGCTCTACGAAGGTCAACATGAAGCAATCATTGTGGAAGAAATTTGGAGCAAAGTTCAGGAAATTTTCGAGAAAAACAAGAGCACAAAGCATCAGAAAAAATCCAGTCCGTATCCACTAAAGGGACTGCTGAAATGTGGAGCATGCGGAGCCACAATGACTCCAACTAGTTGCAACAACCACGGATTGAAATATCGATACTACACCTGCAACACACATTTTCGAAGCAACAGCTGCAATTCCCCGATTAGAAATGTTTCAGCAGAAGGCCTTGAGGCGAGAGTTATCGATGAAGTGATACTTAAACTAAAATCCCTTGAAGTGATGCTGAAAATTCAGGAATTAGCGGTGCGTCCTGCAAAGTGGCGAGAACGAAATGAACGTCACTTTCACTTAAAGCTCAGAAATGAGCATTATTTGTAAGCTGCTGAGATACAGCTGGAGGCAGCCCAGCTCTGGAAAGCCTAGCGAGCACCCACGGGCGTTTCATAAAATTTTAGAGATATGTTTAGTTAATATTTAGGAGGCTTGTTCGACGAGCTTGCATTACATAAAAATGCACAAAAAAGTAGCAAAAAACGATCGGTTGCTACGTCTTTCAC
>BNWK01000164.1 GCA_025998775.1 Alphaproteobacteria bacterium
ATGGTTAACATACTAGAAGACGTAGATGAACTACATGACGGAATGGTAAAAGTAGGAAAAGATATGACTTTACAATATGGAGGACAGTTAAAGTTGATGAAACAAAACATCGAACGATTATCAATGGTAAAGCTGGTTATGTTATAAATATTAACAATCATGAAAGGGTAAAGGAATTTGACATTACTGACAAAAATATAAGAGAAATCAAATTCTGGCTTCGAGAGTGGGATTGCACAAGTTTACCTCCTGAAAATATCGATTTTGTGTGCGAACTTGAATTACTTCTTATAACTAAATGATATAGGAAAAAATAAAAGAAGATAATGGGAAGTTTATTTTTATATGTTTTCGTATTTAGGTAATTACTTGTGCTTGTGCTGCACCTGCTAATCTTTGGAATATTTCAGGATAGTGTTTCGCAAGAGTTTCATTCCAGGTTGAGGTTGTATCATATACTGCTCTTTCACCAACACGGAACATCCAAAATGTATCGGAGACTATACACAGAATCGGAGCAGTTTTGTTTACTTCATTTTTCTTATGGTTTTCAGCATCAAGGTAATAGTACGGATCACCTCCTTTTTTGTCTAAGTTTTCATCGTTTGGTGATGATGGATGTCCTGTGAGAGAAATAGTTTCATTTCTGGCTTTCACTGGGTCGGAATAGAAGGCGTTGCAAGATTGTCGTTGGAGATTGAATAACATAACAAAGTCTGTATCATCTCCTTTACATCTTTGCCGGAAAGGTCTGTAAGGGCAAACTTTTCGCAGGTATGAATTCTCAAATGATTCACAAGGACTGATAATTGAATCTAAATTACACGACTCTAACATTAATCGGTAAAATTCATAACTGTTAGTATCAGCTCCCTTTTGTGGGAAATTCCTGTTTAGGAGAGTTAACATACAGCTTTGATATTCAGGATTGCGGAAAGTAGTGATTTCATTTGCGTTTCGTGGGAATAAAGCGATAATTTCTTTTGCATTAATTAATGGTATGTTCATTGTACAGTTCAACCCTGATGCTGAAGGTGGAGTACTGAAAGATTGTTGAAAGATTTTCTCTGATGGAATACAATACGGAATTTTTCTGTAGTATTGGGCGAGGGCTAACTTTACTGAATCTTTTAAAGTGAATCCACAAATAATTGATTGAGCGGTTTCAGTCCAGAAAGCACTTTTGTCAAACACCGCAGGTATTGCAGCATATTCAACTCGAACTGCATCTGGTGTAAATCCTTTGGTACCCGACCAATCTTCCACCATTTCAGCAACATCTGCACAAACATAACAAGCAGTTCGACAAATTCCCGGACATTTCATTTGTGTGAACCGATGACTGAAATCAAGATATTTATAAGGTGTAATTCCATTAGAAATAGCTCTATCTAAAAGGAATTTCTCGTCCGCTTTATCGTGTGTTAATCCGGATTTGTTGTTTTCTACTGTCATTGAATTCATACGAACTCTCCACTGAATGGATTGAGCTGGGTCAGTGCATGCCCAAACCATAGCGTTAGGATTTGTTTTAATTATTAGTGTTAAATCACCAAAGAGACAGTTAGGGAAAAAGTTGAAACTCTGTAATGGAAGTAGCATGTCAAAACCTATGGTAACCGGAAATTCTATGTGTATTATATTGTTTCCTGTTGCGTTCAAGTGTTGAATTAGTCTGTTGTAATCAACGTACGTACCGCAAACTGATTCGTCCGCCTTTATTACATTTTCCCAAAGAGAATATGAACTACTTTTATTTTGTTTTTCTATTTCAGGTTTCATTTGGTTGTAAAGAAATGATTCAGTTCCTGCGTTATTTTGCATTGTTGTACCGATGTCTACTCCGTTATGTTGTATTCTGTAGGATTCAATGGCATCACTTGAATTTTTATATCCAAAGAAAATTAAGTCGTCTCTTCTGATGATGTCTGTGAGGTTAGCGGCAGTTGCAAATTTCTCAGGAGGTGATGTTGAAGTGTTTGGTTTTCGTATGTATGCGAGGTTTTCAATTTTAGGATCAGTCTTACCATTACCAAAACCGTATCTTGTATCCTCGACTGGTTCGGTCCGTACAGTGAGTGCCACTTTTAAGTTAAGAGTGAAAAAACTTCGTCCAAATTCAACTATGTCAACATTAGAATTAGTTAACGGAATTGTAATTTCGGTGTTTGCATCAAATGGTCTCGCTGATGGTGATTCGACTGTGAGGTAGTCATATTTTCCAATACCTTCATTCATACCGAGTTTTGGATCACATTTTCGAAGAATTTCATTAACTGATCCGACTTCATTTAATGCTAAAATTTTCTGTACTTGATTAAGCATTGGTTTTTTGAATGCGATAAAAAATTCCGGAAAAGAAGTTCGTCAGTGTTTTCCCAAGAGAGGTTTAATAGGAAACTTTAGTTTTAGGTTTTTAAAGTTAAATGGGAGTTGGAAGTTCTGAAATGGTCTCGAAATTGAATCCATTAAAGGTTTAAACGGTTTTATTTTGAATGAATTTTGAAATTTAAATGGAGTTAGTTTAAAAGGAATTGTTTTTATAGGTTTCGGTAGTTCGGGTATTTTAGGTATTTGACTTATGGAAATATTAGGTTTAGCTTCGATTGGTTTTTTAATTACGGATGCATTAGGGTTTTCCTTTAGTGTGTCTCGAGCTTGACTTGCCATTTTCCCAGCAACAGTGATTCCCTTTAGTGCAGCTTTTAATCCTATACCAACAGCGGGGTTTATCATTGTTATCGCTGGTGCCACATAACCCATAATTTTTTGAAATTTATCGCTTGCAACCACATCACCGATTGTACCGAGAACTGGGATCAGATTCTTTTTCGCTTTTGTTGCAAGAGTAGTTAGACCGT
>BNWK01000165.1 GCA_025998775.1 Alphaproteobacteria bacterium
CTCACAAAGTAATAGACTACCTAATTAGGTTGTATAGATAATAGCACAACAAAAACGTAACCTCAAGATATATTTTTGTTTTTTCTATTTTTTCTTATTTAGGGGGTAATTTTATGCGGAGTTAGGGATTAATATCAATTTAACAAGTTCCGGCTCTTTACACAAAATTATGGGCGGTCTCGATATTCTAAATTGCATTGACAGATATATTTTTATTTTTTTCTATTTTTTCTTATCTAGTGGGGTAATTCCATGCGGAGTTAGTGTTGAATGGGCCGACAAACTCGTCACAGATCATTGAGAACACAACTCCAAGAAATCTTGCTCAGATAATACCTTTATCCCTAATTCTTTTGCTTGATCTAGTTTTTTCCCGGCATTTTCTCCGGCAACTACAAAGAAAGTCTTGGAAGAAACGGACGATGCGGCCTTTGCGCCGTATTTTTCCGCCAGTTCTTTTGCTTCGTCCCTGGACATTTTTTCGAATGTCCCCGTGAATACAATAGTTTTATTGGCCAATGGACTGTCTTCGGAAGCTTCCATATCAACGATAGTTATCATATCGGCAAGCCTCTTAACGACTTCTAGATTGTTTTTGTTGGCGAAAAAGTTCTTTATGTCATCTAAAATGGAATTACCGATGCCGTCTACCGTAAGTAGGCCGTCAATATTAGTGGTTGCACCACAGGCATTTACTCTCGCTGAGGCAGCTTCAGCATTGCAATCACTGGTCGCATACGTTTCCGAAGATGGCGAAGCATTGGATTCAACGTCACGTTGTGGATCCAGCATCACAGTGGCGAAAAAGTTCTCGTAAGATTTGAAGAAATTCGCCACCAGTTTCGATACAGATCGACCGACCTGGGAGATTCCAAGCGAATATATGAATTTATCCAGCCGAATAGTTCTGGCTTTATTTATGGACTCAAACAGATTGGCGACGGACTGTTTTCCCCAGCCATCCATGTTTTCCAGCCGTACGAGAGATTTGTTATTTTTTTCTTCCAGCTCAAAAATATCCGGTGGACTTTTTATCATGCCGGAATCGAAGAAAAATCTTATATTCTGATCGCCGAGGCCGTCTATGTTAAATGCCTGCCGAGACACAAAATGAATTAATCGTTCGATCATTTGGGCTTCACAGCTGATATTCACGCATTTTATAGCGACTTCCTCATCTCCTCTGGCCAAAGTAGATCTGCAGCAGGGACATACACTTGGAAACACAAACGGCGTTGAGTTTTCATGCCTTTTCTCTGGTATAGGATGTAGAATTTGTGGGATAACGTCTCCGGCTCGCTGTAGAACAACACGATCTCCGACGCGAATATCTTTTTTTTCAATTTCATCTTTGTTGTGTAGTGTGGCCCTTGATACGACAACGCCACCAACTGTAACCGGCACCAGTTCAGCAACGGGAGTGATATTCCCCGTGCGTCCCACCTGTACAATGATGTCCAAGATTGTGGTTTCAGCTTTTTCAGCAGGAAACTTGTAGGCTATGGAATGTCGCGGAAATTTCGAAGCTGCTCCCAGCTTCTGCTGCAATTGCAAGTCATTGACTTTATACACGACTCCATCAATATCGTATTCCAACTCGGCTCTCTGCCTTTCCATTTCCGAATAAAAAAGAAAAGCTTCCTGCTGATTTCGGCATAGCGCAATTTTATCAGACACCGTAAATCCGTATTCGCCGAGAGTTTTTAGTGCTTCCATTTGTGTTTTGAATACTGAATCTTTAGTTATTATGGCATAAGCGAAAAAAGTCAGCTTTCTTGATCTTGTGATTCCGGCATCTAGCTGTCGCAAAGATCCAGCCGCTGCATTTCTTGGATTTGCAAATAGTTTTTCTTCTGAAAGTTCTCGAGATTCGTTCAATTTCTGGAAGTCGACCTTCTTCATGATGACTTCCCCTCGAATTTCTATTTCGTCGAAATCGGTTTTGATCTTTCTGGGAATACTATCTATGGTGAGAATATTTGCGGTTACATCTTCGCCAACGGTGCCGTCTCCGCGCGTTGCTCCGTAGATCAGCATTCCGTTTTTGTATTTTAGCGATGCCGATAAACCGTCCAATTTCGGCTCCAGCACCAGATCTACATGATCGAGATCGGACAAATTTCGAATGCGCTCCAAAAATGCTGAAATATCATCTTCGTTGAAGGCGTTTTCTAGCGATAACATCTGATTTGAGTGTGTTATTTTCGAAAATTTCTTCGATACTTTCGCTCCCACCTTCTGAGATGGACTGTTTTTCGTTCTCAACTCTGGAAATTCCTTTTCAATCTCCAGAAGCTCGTTGTAGAGCGTATCATACTCGGCATCGCTAATCGTGGGAGCATCAAGCAGGTAATACTGACCGGAATAATTTTCCAGCAGCTCGCACAGTTCCGCATGACGCGTCCGAGCCGGACTGGCGTTTCCTGCTTCGCTACCTTCTGAAAGGTATGCCGGCGCTAGCGTGACGCTGGATCCGTTTTCTGTTGTTGCACCAGTGGCGTTTATTTTTGTTAATTCCATATCACAATCCTTTAATCTGCGAGCGCCACACATTGTACTACGCCAAATTAAATTGAGAAGATGTTTTTTTTCTGAGTCTCCGCCACATCGTAACAATAGCCATGTGTTACAACGCGAGAGACCAAGTTGATAAAGTCCATATTATCGATTCGAATGTGTATAGTCATACCTGCAACCGTATACTCAATTCCGTATACCTCTTTTATGTAGTCGTCCCTGAAGAATGTTAAAAAGCCTTTTGAAGGTAGTGAATTTTATGATTAGTCGTAAAAAAGAGAAGGCCTTAGAGAGTGTTTATTGCTTGATTTTTCAAAAAACACAAACGTTTAACGTG
>BNWK01000166.1 GCA_025998775.1 Alphaproteobacteria bacterium
CTTTCCGTACTTTATCAAATTCTTAGAACCGCAGTGTTTACAACATTCCATTTCTACCTCCACAACGAAATATGAAACATGATACTACTTTTGGTTGGCTCCACCAACTAATTAATTAGAAGTCTCGAAAAAATTCTAGTATTTGATCCAGTAAGAAATGCCGCGAAAAATACAGCGATAAAAAGAGAAGAACTAGAAAAAATCGTCGAATCTGCAGCTGAGTATCTGCATTCTTTGGCATCAAATGCTGCAGGCACACATGTCAGCGTTGTGGGTGAGATTAATTGTCGATTATTGGATGAGCAGTACGAAAATGAGAAAATGAAGAAATCATTTCATAGATACAAACTGGCTGAACTTATTGAAAAATATCCAAAGCCTGAAGATCTGGAGAAACAAATCGACATACTATCCTCAAGACTTGCATACACCACCTATCATGAAGCTAAGGCAGCAAAAATTTTGTATGCGGAGTGGCGTCGCCGTTATCTGTCGCAGACGGACGAGTTCTTCAAAAATTCTCGAATTTTAGCGGAAAGGCTCCATAACATTTGCAAGGATGAAAAAGTCGGCGATACAGAGGACGATAAACGCAAGCATAAAAGAAACATGGAACACATTATCGACATAAGAGAAATTACGTCGATGGAGCCGAAGAAAATTCTCATGCCGAATAGTCCTCTAGATTCGCAGCAGAAGATAAAAGATGCATACAAAACAAGCTTGAAGCTGAACCAGTTAATGCTACCGCGAGCTTCTGAACCGTATGCGAGATGTATTTTCAACATCGATGCTGAAGTAAATGCATGTGCGGAAACAGCAATGACAGAGGATATGCGGAAAATCAAGGATATTTTTGTCAAAGACTTCCAAGATGAGACACGCGCCTCTTCGGAAAAGAGATTAAAAGTAGTGAAAGTCGCCTGCGAGCTCTACGGTAAAAACAAAAGACAGCTAAACAAAGAGTTCGAAAAAGTTTATCCTCATTACAATCAACCATATGAAGAATACCGCAAGCACCTCGACGCTCTAAATGCAGCTTTAAAAGGACTGAAATTAAACAGCGATCAAGTCCTGCAATTGACCAGAGAAATTGAAAAGGCACAGTCTGAAATAGTCACCAATGACAATAAACTATATGCTCCCTACAAAGCTAAAGCAAAGGAAATTCTGAAGGAGGATGTTCAATACTCGTGTGGATATAGACTTATAAACGGAATATCTGGTGTTTATGGGCAGCTGATGGTTGATTGCCTGAATTATGTTATGGATGATCATAGTTACGATGAACTCTGCTCATATAATAGTATTTCCTCTAGTTTATTTCGCTACATTGATGATTGCACTCTACGAGATTCGTTTCTGGAAAAAACTGCCTCTCCACTTGAGGAAGAGGATGAACATTTGCTTAGACATTCAAGGCCAATGTTTTCTATGCTGAATATTGAGATCGACACTGAAGGAGTTGTGCTATTTGATAGGATAAGAAATGCAGCAAAAAACACAGCGATAAAGAGGAAAGATCTTGAGGAGGTCGTATGGAGGGCTGCGGTATATCTGTCTAATGTAGCATCAGATGCAATTGATATACAGAGCAATATCGTAGATGAACTTGATCACGTAACATTATCCGAACAACGCAGAAAAGCAACCGGGAAGTGTCCATATTTTTATAGTTCTGATAGATATTTGCTGCTTGGACTTGCAGAAAAATATCCGAAATTTGATGATTTTGAAAAACAAATTGATGCTCTATCAGCAAGACTTGCGTACTCCGCATATCATAAGGCTGTCGCAGCAAGATTTTTGTATACTGAATGGCGTCGACGATATCTATCGCAGATGGATGAGTTCTTCAAAAAAGCTCGGATTTTAGCGGAAAGGCTCCACAGCATCTGTAAAAACGAAAAAGTCAGCGACGACGACAAGTGTCAGCATGAAAAAAACGTTGAAAACATCGCAACTATAAGAGAAATTACATCAATTGGAACGAAGATTCTTTCAACTCCGTGCGCTCTATTGTCGCTGCAAAATATAAAAGCAGCATATAAAAATAGATTTATGAAAATGAGGGAATCCTATTTGCGTCATATGGAAAGAGAAGTGAAATAGTTTTTTCACACTTAAAACTGCGAGTCGATTTTCTAAGCGCGATCGCTTTTACAGTTTCCATCCAAAATACACTTTTTTTAAATGTTTTGCCATTACAATGCAAAAGTATATGAGGAATGCGATAGAAAATCAATGATGGAAAAAAGTAAAACATCTGTTCTTTGTGCTTATCTGAAATCGATGCGATTCTACTACTGCTTTGTCACATTGACGGCTGGATGTGTGGGAATGTCATTGCTTCCTCATGATGAAATTTCATTTTTCTCCAAGGCGATATTGATGCTGTTTTTATTTCTTAGCTGGGGAGTAAATCAGATCATAAACGATTACATCAATCTGGAAGAAGATCGCATAAATGCACCGAATCGTCCGATGGTGACCGGCGCTCTTCCGGCGAATATTGCGTTGGCGATCAGCGCGCTGGCCATTTGCGTGATAATTATATATTCGCTGTGCGTAAATGCGATTAGCGTAATTCCGATTATCGCCGGAGTTGTGATGAACATCATTTATTCTTATGCAAAAGCATATGGAATTATCGGAAATCTTACGTTTGGAATCTCCATTTCCTGCTGCGCCTGGTACGCGTATGTTCTTTTGGGAGGCGGAATAACAAGCTTTTTCACGGATCATTGGATGATTTGGCTCATTCTGGTCGTTCTAAACATGATCATGACATATTTCACATATTTTAAGGATCTGGAGGGAGAC
>BNWK01000167.1 GCA_025998775.1 Alphaproteobacteria bacterium
TCCAGATTTAAATCCAATAGAACATTCTTGGAGCCATATGAAGCAAAAAATTCGCTCTTCCACTCAAACTTTCGCCTCATTGTTTGATGCTATGCAATATGCCTTTTCATAACGAATCGCGTATATCATCGAGTAATGCGAGTACTTGGACAGCGCACCAAGAGCTTGATCTCTCGTTTAGGTTGTTGGCTTGCAAGTTTACGGAAACTGAAAATCAGATAAATCTTGGAACAATTACAGCTCATGAAAACACGGATTTGTTGACGCTTGCAAACATCGAACGCGTCTCTTCAGAGACTGATGTTGAGTTTATCTACACGGATTCAGACGGAAAAATCAACACTCTTGCAGAAGACATGCCTGTGCAACTCAAGGAAAAAATCGATGGCACAATTTCTGTAAAAGCCAAACTGAAGGGAACACAAACGCAATCTCCGGTTATATACCAGGGCGTGCAGACTGTTTTGGGTACCATCGATGAAACCGGCGATTACGTTACGCGCGCAATTACTGCCGGAACGAACGTAAAAGTTTCTGTTACATACGAAAGTTTTACACCTGGAAACTCCAGCGTAAAAGTGTACTTGCAAAACACGGACACAACCTGGACGCTAGTTGATTTGAACACGGGAACTCCAGTTGGCGACTCTTGGGAAGAGCACAATCATGTGGCCGAAAATTTCAGTGGAGCCACAACGCGAGTGAAATTGGTTTTGGAAGGGAATGTTTTGTATCGGCCAAAAGTCCGAAATTTGAAGGTAATTGTGGTGTAGCCGATGATAGATAATCGCACAACCAACAAAAATTATCCGCTGCCGCATCCGCTGAACATTGCATCTCAGGATGTTGTGAGAATGCGCGAAGCGTATATCGCAATTGATGCAGACATGGAAAGAGTCGATGCAACTTGTGCGAGAATAAGCGATACGTTTGATCGGGAAAAGTTCGAAAAATTTTTAGGTTTGTGGGAGTAAAGAAAAATGAGCGTTACTGAAGAAACTTTAAATGCTATCCACTCTAGATTGCAATCGCTTTCGCAAGATGCAACTCCAGAGCAGATTGCGTATTTAGCAAAAGCGTTCGAAGCTGTAGCGAGCAACGGAAAAATGATTGATATTGTTAACTTGACCGACCAAAAACTAGACGAGATGTTAGCAAAGACCAACGAGCATTTGACAGCATTGTCGGCTCATAATGATGCCTTCATTGCCGACTTGGGAGACTTGCAGGATGAGGCATGTGACGCAATTACGTCCGTCACAAACGAAAATCTAATATCGATAATTAATTTGGTTGAGTCTAGAAAGCCAGAGCTTGCAGCGCTTACCGAGCAATTTCAAACCGTAAACGATGTACCTACCGGATCCTCAATTTTGAAGGAAATAACAAAAGAAGGAAACAGAGTAAAATTTGTGCAGGATGGTGCATTGCCATTTGTTTTCGGTATTTTATCGAGATACAACGACGCTAATTGGGGAGTCGGCAGTTTTACAACGGAATTGGGAACGTTTGGTACAGCCAGCGCAGCCGATGAAATGCTGAAACTTCTGGCCGGAACCCACGAATACACAACGGAATACGCCGGATTTTACAAGGAGCCAAGTTTATGCTTTTTGCAGGGGGCGAAAGGAAATTTTATTCAAAAAGAAATGTATCTGAAACACTACGCTTCTTCAAGCATGTACGAATATCCGTATTCTGCCCTTGGTGTATTTTTTGTCAAAAATACAACAAATTTAGCAATTGCTACAACCATCAATATCGGTGGAAGCAGCTATGGCGCTGGTGGAGCGGTTCTCGTGGGAACACCAAATGCAGAAAACGAAGAAATTGCTTGGCAAAATATTTACGTAACGTCTGCAACTTCCAGTAATTTTTCCGGAACAGCCAGTTTTAACGTGCCTGCAAACACAACTATCGCGATAATTCTGTACACGTCCAGCTATTATTACACGAACACCTACAGCTACTACGTGCAATTTTTACATTGGTATGTGCACAGTTTCAGAGCAGAAACTTTGGTCGATGGCCTGGAAATCGACGTCGAAAAAACGCTGAAAGCTTGGCAGTGCAAGGGATTAAGCAGTACTTACGATTTGTGGAGATAACCATGAAAGTATCGCAAAAAGCAATCGAACTGCTGCAACAGAGGCTGAAAAACCTTGGTGTTTCAGTAGAAAACATCGAGTTAGAGCAACTAGCAAACGCAATAACGGCAATGTCAAAGTTGGAAACGACTGACGATATCTTGGCTTTGGGAGCGGCGAAGCTTGCTGAAATATCAGAATGCGGCAACGAAAAAATCACTGAAATTGATGATTTTGGTAATGAAAAACAAACTGAATTCCTAACAGCTAAAGATAGCAGATTGTCAGCGGTTTCTGCCTCAAAATTGAGTAGTTTGGATTCGGTATCTCAGGTTTTTGCTGAAAAACAAGATGAGATAAATTCTCTAGTCGATGATTTTGCAGAAATGAACGATGTGCCAGATGAATCAACAATTTATTCTGAAATTTTAAGCAATTTAGAGCAATACAATTTTTTAAATTCTGGAGATTTGCCTTTTATTTTTGGGGTTTTATCGCGCTACGACGACTATTTTGCTGGTGCCACAGATGCTTTGAGTAATAATTTAATGCTTGAAATTTTAACCGGATGCCATGATTACACAGCAACCAACTCTGCGGCTTTCTATCTTGAGCCAAAACTGCGCTTTTTACAGGGGGCACACGGAAATTTCATCAAGAGAAAGTTTTACACAAAGTATACGTACACGACATCTCAATACGCTTATCCATATGCAGCTGCGGGTT
>BNWK01000168.1 GCA_025998775.1 Alphaproteobacteria bacterium
GGTGCTGACGGCGGTGGCAATTATGATGTTAGATTTGATGCTGGAAAGCAGCCCCTAATCCCAATTTTCAACTCCTAATCGGAGTCCTAATCCTGACGTTTATCTTGATGGTAATTGTGGTAATGACGTCTAGTAATCCTGCAAGAGACAGGGTCGATGCTGATAAAGAAGCAGAAACATCGAAACGGTAAAATATCCGTCTGCCACACGGGTAATAACACGCGGTAACTCCTTCTTGTTGATAGAAGTACGCATCGCACGCCGGTGCATGTTTACTTCACAGGTTAGAATGTCTCCAGGCTGCAAAGGAAAAAAGAGATTCAAAAAATAATCCAGATGTAACCACATAAAAGAATAAAGAAGGTGTTTTGGAAAAGACAAGAAAAAAAGGCAACAGAATATTCACATGATTCTCTTTATAAACACTCCAGCCAACCACCACTGAAAAGAAAGAAATCAAAAAAGAAACAAGACGGTGATTGAAAACCCAGATAGAAAGAAAAACAACAAACTTAGCCTGTCAGGATAATTCCTCTTTGCGTTAATCAGGCGGGGAATCTCAGAAGAGGGTGTCAACCCGAACACTCAACAGACAAGAACACGTAAGTGAACGAGAAAATATGCAAATATGAAAAGAAAACAGCCTAAATCAAACCGAAGAAAGACAGGATCTTATTACGCATTTGAATATTAACACCCTAGAAAACAATAATGGAATAAATTAAAGTTTCGCAGGAAGAAAAACAATACTAGCAACAGAATGCCTGCACACGAAGTATTTCATATTTACATTAACCACTACACATACACACGTATACATACACATATCTACACACACACACGTACACAGACGCACACGTACACACACACACACACACACACACACACCTGAAATATCTCCGGCTTATACAGTGTGAAGTCGCACTCTGCATTACCGAAACCACCTGTCGCATCCAGCTCTCTGAAGCAGAACTGCACACCCACGGTCGGACAGAGAAAGCCGAACCGTGCAAACTGGAACCCGAAAGTGCCCACCCAGCAGTATGTCTCCCTGGTCATGCCCAACATCTGCATAGGGTAGGGGCAAAATACACAACACACAACATGGATACATCTAAGATTGTCGTTTTTAGATAACGCTGAGGAGAGCCCACCTTGCTTACCGAGCAGTGCGTCTCCTCAACAAAAGCACGCATGAGAAAAGTCCAGAATAAATAAAGAGATACCAATCTCTCTTCAACATTCTCACATCAACGCAGAGGTACAAACACACCGCCCGGATCTTTTCCTTCTGTTTTACAAGATTCACAATCTTCATAATAATATCGCGTTTCATCCCTACCAGACCATTTTTTACGTCATACGAGGTGTTCCCGTCTTCCTGCAGCTCCCAGGGAAGTTGCGGAAAGGACGAGAAAGGAAATGATGGTGAGGAGGATGAAGGATATGGGAGAGGGGATGAAAACAAACAAAGAGCAGGAAGAGGAAATGGACATGCAGGGAGCACAGCAGGTGCAGGTCCAGGCTGAACAAGTATAAAGCGGCAGAAGGCAGCGTAGGGTGGGAAGCACGGATCCATGAAAAGTAAAGATGGGTGGGGATGGATGTGACTAGCATTGCGGTTGTTTCTCAGCGTCACGTTTATCGCTCTTTCTTGCCTTTTTTCTTTTGAATCTATTTGTATCTCTCTTAAAGTGTCTCTTTCGCTCTCTAATTCCACACAGGCGCACAGGGTCAAGGTTTTCTCAGGATCGAGACGACTCGACGAAAATGGAGGAGAAGACATGGAGGAAAACAAGGCAGATGAGGAGGAGGAGGTAGAAGAGAACAATATGAAGTGAATGAAAGATTTCTGTTTTTTTCCAACGATCTCCTCAACATCTTCAAGTGTGTACACACCTTCACCCAGGGCATTGAGTAGTACTACTCTATGTATAAGCAGTGTGAAATGTATCAACTCGGCGGTTTCATCATCACTGCAATCCACAAGCCGGCGATTTCCTCGCTTTTCACCTCCGTTCAAGTTGATTTTTTCATTTTCAGCTCCATTTCCATATCCGCGACCATGGCCATCACGCCTCAGAGCAATCCTTTCCTCCTCCTCAAATGTCTGGAAGATGGAATCAACAGAGGACAGTGCATGAGAGACGCAGGGAAAATGATAGGTTGTAGACAGAGAGGAAGAGAACAAGCAGGAGATGGAACGCCCACGGTGAGGGAGTGACGGCAGCGGTGTATCTGCTCTACACCTTTCCTCGTGGAATAATTCCGTGTAGAGATCAGCGCATTTGCCAATCAAATTACCCTTTGCATTATTTCCACACAAGATCGACATAAACTGCTGCTTGTACGTATCACTGCCACTTTCACTACTCCCGCCCCCACCTAAACCACCACCACACGCATCAACTGATACCAGCAGGAGGAATTTGAACCCCAGACACAGCACACGCACCTGCATCGTGTCTGCCTGCCTCTCCTTCTCTTCCTTGGTTTTCACATACGGAGCGTGTGACTCCGGAGTGGGATGTGCCTGCTTTCTCTTCAGGCTCATACTATTTACCTGCGAACATACGAGCGCGTGCAACACCCCGCAGATCTCCTTCAGCATATTTTCCTCCACACAGCGCCGCAAGGAAGAGGACGCCAAAGTGCAGCCTATCGTCGCATGTGTGCCATCGCGAATGTTTGTCCCACCCGCGCCGGCGCGTCCATTATTATTAGCGTTTCCACTACCGCCACCTCCACCACCTCAGTCGCTGCTAAGAATACCACTACCACTTCCACCGCTGCTGCCACACCCTCCCCACC
>BNWK01000169.1 GCA_025998775.1 Alphaproteobacteria bacterium
GTTTATGGTATCTTTCTTTTCTCACTTGAATGCAGACGATTTGAAGCCCCTGCCCCTGGTTTTTTCTCCTTCCCCCCCCCTTTTTTTTTTTCTTTCTTGGGTATATAGCACAAACTAACTACACTACTGTTGAAGCGGGGAAGATGTATGCTGAAATAGATGGAGAAAATTTTACCGCGAACGATGAAAACAAAAAGGATTTATCTCTCGAAGCTCATGCAGCAGAAGTAGAGAATACTTTCAGACATTGTCCTCCTGTTACCGTACACGATGAAGAATCACTTGAAAGATTCATACAAAACGTCACTGCATAGATCTCGCAGCTTGTTGAAATAAAAAACACATTAATTCGAGAACTCAGATTGTGTGCTTGTACTCAGTGCTGATCAACTGTTATCATCTTCAACTTGTTGGAAAACCTGTATACGGATTGGCGTGTGATTATGCAATCTTCGTTTTCATTGCACTGACGTATTTACCACATCCAGAGAGTATGAGCAACTGCAAAAGAATCGCCTTAGCGACTGATTAATACTTCAAATACAGTGGTAAAACGAGACCTAAAGATTCAAGAGAGGTCAGTAAAATACTTAATCGATACAAAGGATTTAACTTTGCAATGGCGTATGAAGACTTTGATTTAAAAGGTGATTGCGGCACGGAGGAGAACTACTTATCGCCGTTTGAACTTACATTGAGCACGTGGAGGACGATGTGTTCGCGTTATCGAAAGCAGGATGTAAAAGCAAATAGAGATATTAGTGATAACGTTAGTGCAAGAGACTATGAAACGTATTTTCCGATTTTCAGAGGCAAGTGTGATAGATGCGGGAAAAGATTCACTGACTTTCTACCTCCAACATTAGGTCGTATAAACTGCAAAAAAGCTCACAATAATAACAACGTCGGAGCTTGTTGTGAGTTGTGTAATAAATCCAGGGGTGATGGAGACATGGAAGAGGACATGTTGCAATTCAAACTCCGATAATATGCACTGAAGTATCATCTGCCTATGACAATAGGAGCGTGCAGTGGAGTTACAGAGGAGCAAGCGGAGAAAGTGCACAATCAGATTCGTAGTGGAATCACAGGAGGACTTAGTAATGTGTGGCATAGAAAAAACATATCTGGGGAGACAAAGATTAATCATCTCTGCGTCGATAGTTTAAATAGGGTTGTTAGTAGAGATTCGTCGTGGACTATGAATCATGCAAATGGAGTGGACTTCAATAGCCTCTATCCTTTCTCAGTGGGATCTATTAGAACTCCTTCGAATCCATGCGATAATGGGCTGATGTACATGCCTGGAAATCTTAGAGAATATTCTGACGATCCTATAAGAGTGAAAGAGCTCTTCAACGAAACGTACAATAAGAGGCACCAGGAGAACGACGAGGATGCTAAAAATGGATACCACATCTTTGTCACGCCAAAGGCTCATATGCTGAGAGAGTATTGGAACGAATTTATTAATATGCTACCAGTATTTCGAAACATGATGATCGATGCAACGGATCCCAACGTAGTAGGTAAAGTTAATGGGGATCAAATTAAGAAACTGCAAAGGAAACGGGGAGTGGAGAGGAGGCTTACATGTCTATTAGATATTCATGGGGAGTTTCAGACATTCTCAAATTATTATATATTCTTCCTTATTGATTATTGTCATCTTGTTATAGATGAGTTCAGGGAGATTTCAGTATTCCACAAAACAGACTGCTTTAAAAATTTAGTTACAACAGTTATGGGAAGACGCATTGAGGCAATCAAAGAAAAGAATAAAGGAGTTGATAAGTACAGCAAGATGATAATGAATGCAAGTTATGGATTTAATATTAAAAATAATGAGAATTACGCTAAAGTTGAACTTTGTAAACTTCAATCAGACAATGCTGTCTCAAGGAAGGAACAATTATTTGGGCACGAGACAAACCAGTGACGATCTTTATCTTGTGTCTTACA
This sequence comes from Alphaproteobacteria bacterium, assembly GCA_025998775.1. Taxonomy (GTDB): domain Bacteria; phylum Pseudomonadota; class Alphaproteobacteria; order UBA3830; family UBA3830; genus BNWE01. The sequence continues at coordinate 1,963 of BNWK01000169.1, forward strand.
GAGGAGGAACGTTCAAGTGTGACACATGTATTCAATGCGGATTTGCTACTTTAGATAATGTTAAAGTTTGCTTACTTGATGTTCTACTATGGATTCCTAACTAACTGTATGGACATGAGTAGGATTCACGCTATTGAGGGTGACATTGATTCTATATATTTTGCCGTAGCAGGAGACCCCACGAAGGACATTCATCAAAGGATTTAGGTACGCGGTTAGAAATAGAGGATTCTATCACAAGCATTTCTACGAATGGTTTCCTGATCCCGAAAAAGGTAAGGAGAATGAGAAAAGGCTTAGAGGTGTTGTTGCGGAGAATGAAGGTAATTTTCTAATTTGCTATTGCTCCTAAAAATTACACTACTGGAGTAAGGGGAAAGGAGGATAAGGCGAAGTTAAAGATGAAGGGATGTTCAGAATCGAGAGACAAGCACAGTCATACATTGATAATATTGATAACAAGACAGAGGTATTAGCGGAAAATTGTCTGTTGCACGTTAAGAAGACGGGCAGTGTCGTGAAAGAAACTGTAAGCAAAATATGTATATCTGGAACTCACACAAAAATGATTGTGCTTGAAAACGAATGTTGTGCCCCTTACATCAAAGTCCTTACAGCAAAGGACTATATCGTAGGAACGGCATAAATGCTACTTCGCGGATACTTTATTTTTACATTAAAATCAGCGCCTTCACCGCAATAGAAATCCCAAATCCTTATAAATCGAAGGTTAAATTAGGATATGCACTTTTGAATCCCGAAATTAGCGTTGCTAAAAAAAGAACTAGAATTAAAGTGGAATAATAAATTGAACAATAAGG
>BNWK01000170.1 GCA_025998775.1 Alphaproteobacteria bacterium
ATCTAGGCCATATTCTGGAAGGAGTTTTGGAGTCGATATTTCGATGGCGTGGTTTTTATGTTTTTTTTCTTACAAAAGAAAAACCGTTTCTGCGGTATATTCCGATTTCCAGAGAAACACTGCTATTTCAGCTGCTTTCCGTGAGCGCAGAGTGCGAACTCCTAATTTTTCGGCTTTGTTTCCGTTCTGATTTTCCAGCAAAAAGATCATTTTCCGTTCCTGAGTTTTTTCTTTCTCCCAGGAGTGTTCTCGTCGCGCTACAAGGGCGAAGTCCCGAAGTGGAGCTGCGCGACGTTTTTTAGCTTCCTGTGCTTTCAACAAAAAAGACTGAAATTTCAGCGCTTTATTATTTTTTGCTAGCAAAAAATTCCAAAAAACCCCTCAAATTTCAGCGGGGGTTTTTCTTTTTCTTTTTTTATTGGGTTTCATTCCAATCCAAAAATGGAATGGAACCTAATAATATTAATATGATTAATATCATTAATATTATTAAGGGGAAAAATCTCCCCGGAATCGCCTCAGCCAGAGGCGTTCCAAAAAAGGGGCGAACTCACTTCGCTACCAAAGCGAACTCACTTCGCTACCAAAGCGAACTCACTTCGCTACATTGACAACGTGGGAACCCTCCTCATAACCAGAGCATACCAGCCTCGTTTTTTTTGGAGAAATGCAGTTCGCTTTTTTTACCTCGGATTAATCTCTTCCGGAAATAGGCGAAGACACTTCGCGACATTGGTTTTCTCTCACTATCAAGGCTTTTTAGCCTCAGCATCATTCTCGCTTCTTGGGAGGCAGCTTAAAATCTTTGTTTAGGCCTCCATGACTGAACGTTATCGGTGTATCTAGCGTCGAGGTAGTTGGAATCCGATCTGGAATTTGGAAATCAACGTAGTATTTTGATAGCTCTATGTGTTCCTTTAATCCCTCATACACCGAAGAAAATACTCTTTCTAAGATAACGTTTTTCCTTTGTCTCGGCGCATAGTAGGCATGTTCAGCCTCATCAAGAGTAGCTTTGAATTGCTGTATTGCTTCAATGATAGTGCTCGGCTTTATCGAAATCTCTTTCCTTTGCTTTCCATTCGGGAGTTGCCCTCCAGCCTGTTGAATCTTGACGGTAAGAAATTCTATTATGGCAACTGCATTGTGATTTTTTATTTTGTGTGGAATGCTGTTTTTGGTCGTATACTATCTCAAATGCCGATTGAGCTTCCGGAGTATTTTTGTTAATCATGCGATTAGCCTCCTCATGGCTTATTCCCAAGCTCTGTACGAGTTCTTCTCTAGCATCATCATGCAGAGACATTTTCGTTGACATTCCAATGCTTCTATTCCAGCTGAAGGATTCCGTCATGCTGTGCAGCTCCTGCTCAAGAGCACTTTTTCGCGCTACAAGAGTTTCCGATTGCTCCACGCTTTGCAGATATTTGTCCGCTGAACTCTTCGCTTCGCTATTGGCGTTGGAATGCGCGATAGAGTTCGCGTAACTCTTCACGATTCCAGACGCTTCATTATAGCTCATATCATTTTGAGATTGATGACTTTCGTTGAAATTTTTGGCATTGCGCGCATCCGCACTTGTATTGCCACTAATTCCTCCTCCGAAAATGGATCCTCCGCCAACATTCAGACCTCCGCTAAGCGCCGCACTTGTATGCGAAGTTTGTGAATAATCATCGGTGTTTCCGTGTCCAGTTACCACTCTCAGCGCCTTCTGAACCAGCGTGACGCTGGACCCGTTTACGAGTGCCAGTGCGGCACGCACTCGTTGATGGATTGACTGACCTGCCGCGACAAATCCATTGCACTGCTGTCTCGTATGCTGTTTGCCTGAGCCAGAGACGTTTCCGTGCCTCTCAATTCGCTACGAGCCTTTTGCAACATCACGCTTTGAGCAATACTTTCGCCGGAATCAAAGGTGCCGTTTACACTACCGGAGCTGACTTGTTGCGTAAAGTGGTTGCACCACGCGCATTTACTTTCGCCAGTATATCTCGCATACATTTCAGTTTGGAGGCGAAGCCATTAGCGCATGTGCTGCAAGCACCGCTGCAACTGCGAATAATTCCCCAGCTGAGTGTTGCCCATACTTACGTTTCCATAGGAAAAATTTCCAGCTGCTATTTCAGCCGCTCCGGAAGACGCTGCCTGCATACTTGTTCCAGTCATTTGTCCGGCCAGATGCACAAAGGTTCCGACTCCTTTCACGACCGCAATGCAGATGAATGGAATGCTCATGGCCAAATATCCAGCAAGGATTTTCATTTCGGCGTTTGCATCTGATATCCCGACATAATTGGCAATTGTGAATCCTCCGGCAGTGCCAATTTCCGAGAGAGTTGACGCTCGTGCAGCGATGTTCATTATGAAATTCAAAATCGCGTACATGGGCGGCCACGCCTGTAGCCAAACTAAAATTGCAATCCAATTTCGGATTCTGTTCAACTCACTTCCGGAAGCAAAATGCTTGCCAGCTTTGGCCATGTCTGGTGCTTTGAACTTGCTCATGACTTCTTCGACTATTTCCGTCAAATCTAGATTTGAAAAATCAATGCGACTTAATTCTTCCGGAGAAAATCCGCGGCAATTCGGCTCCTGCGGCGATCCGAAATTTTGTTTCAGTTGAGGCTTGCCCTGCTCCTGCAAAAGCTTTGCGAATTTACTACCGAAACAGCAAAAAACTGTCTTTTCTCTCAAACAAAATTTAGCTAATCCCACATTGATTTTTTCAGCGCAGTAGGTTCCAATGCGTATGCATTTTCCTTGATCTCGAAG
>BNWK01000171.1 GCA_025998775.1 Alphaproteobacteria bacterium
CTTCCCCCACCTCAGACCAAGTTCTGTTCTGCTGCCCCTCGTCAAACTTATTACCAGCCAAACCATCGCTGTCACTACTGCTGAACGCCTTTCTGATGCCTGGGGAGTCGGACGAGGAGGGACAACACTCCAGCAGTGGAGACTCGGAAGAGTATGTGGAGGACAGCAAGGAGAAAGACATGGGGGGCCTCACCCGTGCGCTTCTTCTCCACTCTGTGTTCCATCGTGGAGTAGTCTGTGCTCCTTCAATATTCTCGACATTCTCAGCAACGACACCGTTTGGCAATGCACCACAGTTGGCGCCGCTGCCTCCACCTCCACCTCCCACTCCGCCTCCGCTCACGCCTGCACCTCCTGCAGTCTCCTGCGTCTCAGGGCTGGACAGCCACTGCGTGTACAGACGGGCCTGCTCGCTGAAGGGGGTGGTCTCAAGAAAAGCGGCCATGGGTAGGTGGAAGCTTGACGAGCTTATGTGCGTGCGGTTGTCCAGTCGGGGAATGAACCTGGGCCAGGAAAAGAAAGAAAGAAAGAAAGGGAAAAAGAAAGAAATGAGAAAGGATAAAAAAAAAAAAAAACCCAAAAAAAAAGAAAAAAGAGAAAAAAAAAAAAAAAAAAAAAGAAAAAAAAAAAAAAAAAGAAAAAGAAAAAAAAAAAAAAAAACCGCAAAAAAAACGAAAGAAGTGAAAAAAAAAAAAAAGAAAGAAGAAGATTCAAAACCTGAACTGCCTGTCTAACACTAACTCGAGAATCCTCATAATCTTTGGCGATATCATCCGAGCATTCCGTTGAGTATCAGAGTTTCCAGTTCCATTCCTTCTCTCCATTTTCTCCCTCTCTTCATCCTCAGTGTTTCCGTCCTGGGTGGGGGCTCCCTCCTCGTCTGTGTATCCGTAGAACCAACGGAAGTACCGGTGGAGTTGCTGTGCATATGGGGCGTTGCGATTGCATGTGAAGTATATCTCCGCTTCCTTTTCTTGCTCATCCAGCTTTTTGTTTTCCTCATTCTTCTTCTTCATTGGCTTTGGTTGTGCAGACCCTTCATTGCCCGCGTTTATTTTCGTCTCGCCGCTTTTTTTCTTTTTTTCATCCTTCCCATTCACAACCGCCCCAAGTTTTTTCTTTCCCATCCCCATTCTCACTGTACAAGCCTCCTCTCCTGCACAAGTCTTTTCGGAAAACAAAGAGTTGTTTCGATCTGTCTCCTTCTCCTCCTTGATGTCCCCCCCTTTTGCAAATGAACTCCAGCTGCCTTTAAAACCATTTTCACTCTTAACTTTCTCCATCCATTTTTTTCCCTCCTCCTCCAACAGTCTCAACCTCTCCCTTTCAACATTCTTTTCCTCCATTGCCTCAATAAGATTTCTGTTGTAGCTCATGTATGCATAGTTCAGAACTTCCGACGCAAACCCGTTAAAGCCAACTGAGATCACCACGGGATATGCCAACGGTGGGCGGTGCTGCGTAAGCTGTGTGAGCAGCAGCTGCGGAGTAACGTCAAACGTGAATTGGTGCGAGAAGCTGTTGTGTGCGTGTGCACGTGCACTGGGTTTAGCAACCAGCGTGTGCGTGTGCGTGTGCGTGTGTGCGCTGTAAGGCGTTCTATTTGACCCTGCCGATCTGAGAGTGTGTGGTGAAGACATGCCCAGACAGTGGGGAGACAGTCTGAGGGTTTGCGAACCCCTGCGATTTTCCATACGTTCTTGAAATTCATGTGTGTCGCGAAATGTGTCAGATACAGACGGGGCAAATGTCGAAAAACGGACAGAAGGATGTTTGACTTCGAACACAGAGGCGGCAGGCACTCCAGAGGGAAGTTTGTCCTCGCACGTGGAGGCAGCAGGCACTCCAGAGGGAAATAAGGAAGTGTACGGACGAGCTGGTGATGAAGTAGAAATGGAAGACGCTAAATCAGAAGGAGGAGTAGGCGAACCAAACGAACCAGTCTCCTTGCAAATTGTGATGCAGAGGGTAAGCACCTAAAAGAAAAAAAAAAAACCAAACAATAAAGGAAAATCTTTTTTCTTAAACAAAACAAACATTCATTGCAGGAATTTTCAACGGACCTTGGATTAACTCCAGCAACATAGACAGAAACAGTGATGAAAAGTGAGGGGTAGAAACTAACAACGGAAGGGTTGACAGGGTAAATGGAGGCATTTGTGATGAAAATAAAGATGAAGAGGGGGCGGCTGTGGTAGAGAGATCAGTGGTTTGTGCATTTAGAGAAAGAGGGGGTGGAGGAGTATGATGGTGATGAATTCCTAGGATTTGTGATTTCAAATAAGATGACTCAGGGAATTGTGCAGAAGGAAAAACAGGGGAAGCTTGAGGAGGGTTTAGAGAAGGAAACTGTAACGGTGGTGGAAGATTGGGTATATTTCCATAGAAAGCTGGGTGTGATGATGATGGGGGGAACAGCGTCTGCGCCATCTGTGCAGTCGTCGTGCGTACCACTGCCGGCTTCACTAGTACCGGGGGACAATTGCAGGCGGAGACAGCAGCAGATGGGTTGTCACCAGGGGAGGAGGCAGATGCTCCATGTCTCCCACTCATGTCCACCGAATCTGTGTGCAGATGTTCCATGGGAATCCCAAACTGTTGCTGATGGGGGCTTCCTGGGTACTGATGAGGGCTTCCTGGGTGCTGATGAGGGCTTCCTGGGTATTGATGAGGGCTTCCTAGGTATTGATGAGGGCTTCCTGGGTGTTGATGAGGGCTTCCTGGGTATTGATGAGGGCTTCCTGGGTATTGATGAGGGCTTCCCGGGT
>BNWK01000172.1 GCA_025998775.1 Alphaproteobacteria bacterium
ACTTCCTATCTGCAATTGCCACCACTTCGGTGTAAATTCTCCGACAACAGTACTCAACCATTGATTAGGAGTCAAGTGCTTCACACCAAGACGTTTCTCCTCTTCCTTTACTGCATGTGCAGCCTTAAATCCACCTGTGATGAGTTTCTCTCCGACAGTCAATCCTACACCAACAGCTGTTCCGACACCAGGAAACATGCCAGCGATTCCACTGACTACACCTGTTAGCATTATCAAAAGTTACTTTTCCAGCCTTCTTAGCGTTTGCTATGTCAAACCCTAAACTAACTCCAGAAGTCACTGCTCCTACACCGCTTAGCATAGGTCCTGCAGCGCTTCCGAACTCACTTGCTGTAGATGCTACCTTTGAAACTGTTTCAGGAACGCCGATACCAAAAGTTTTTGCAACGTCAACTGCATCTGATGCATGTGATACAACCGCATTAGCAGCACTGAGACCAGTGTTTACATAGTCTATTGTATTTGATTTGTCTCGTGCATTTCCATAAATATTCTGTGAATTATCATATTCTTTCTTTGAGTGAAGCGATACGATAGATTTCGGTGATAGCTCCAAAGTTGAATCACCATATATTATTTTTGGTTTCTTCACAACTAATTCTTCATCGTAAGGCGAGTACTTACGTTTTAAACTTCTTTTTATCAGATTGTTTTTATGAAATTCTCCAGGCATTTATAGCAAAAATAAACATCACCTATTACGATCTCAGTCTCTGAAATATGTCAGGAAAATGTTTCGCCAATGTATCATTCCAGCCTGTTGCGATCTCATACACAGGTCTATCAGTAGTAGTGAACATCCAGAAAGTATCTGAAACAATTGCAAGAATTGGAGCGGTATGATTGTGATGAGCTTCATCGTCAGTTGTATCATTCTCTGCATTAATATAGAAATACACGTCTCCTCCTTTGTGTTCAGTGAAACTACCAATACCTTGCACTTGCGGACTGCCAGTAAGTGTGATTGATTCGTTGTTACTATTCACACAATCAGAGAAGAACGCATTTGCTGACTGCCTCTCCAAATTGAAGATAAATAAGAAGTCAGTATCATCTTCAGAGCATCTCTGTCTTGCTGGAAAGTAAGGACACACCTTCTTCAAGTATGAGTTCTCAAACGATTCGGTAGGAGTCAATATTGTATCAAGATTGCAAGACTCCAACTCCATACGATAGAACTCAGTACTATTGCTGTGACATCCTTTCTGTGGAAAATTGCGATTCAGTAAAGTCAGCATCAAGTGATGATACTCAGGATTACGAAAGCATGTGAGATCGTTTGGTGTTCTCGGAAATAGTGATATGATTTCTTTCGCATTAACCATAGGAGCATTCATAGAACAATTCAAACCACTCGCACAGGGTCCAGTACTAAATTGTTGAATCCAGATGCGTTCAGATGGAACTACGAAAGGAGTTGATGCATAATACGTTGCGAGAGCCTGTTTTACACTATCTTTTAAGCTGAAACCCATGATAGTTGACACAGCCGAACGAGTGATGAGACAGTCAGGATCAATTCTCAATTTCGATGTACGATGCTTTGCATCATAACCATTAGTAATTGTATTATGCATTATATAAAGCTCGGAGCGAGCCCAGCCCTCAACTCGCGTTTGTACGAACCGATGATCATATCCGTATACAGGTGAATTCTCTGGACCTATGTCTTTCAGTGCTTGAACAACAGGACCTCGCTTATCATTACCAGCGGAGAACTCGCGATTCTCGAACCTTTGAAGGAGATACTTTCGTGGATCTGTTGAAGTCCAAACAAGAGCATCAGGATTTACTTTAATTACAAGTGACAGATCACCGAACAAATATTCAGACATACGTGAAGAAGGGCAAGAGTTTTAAGAAGAATGATGAAGAAGTTTTTGGGCAAGGCGATGCATATCAAATGAACACACACAAGAACGAGAGATGTTGTTATAGAAATTCGTTGAACATGGTCATACAAATCGCTTCTTCAATTCTCATGAACGATATCAAATACGATGGAGAGATGAAAGCTGAAAAACTCATTGAAGCAGTAGAGAAATATTCACCTCCTGAAGCGAGTTATGGTGAAATGATATCAAACAATTGCGCACATTCGGTTAATACAAGCAAATGTTATCAGAGGAGATATTCTATACTTCTGTGGGCGTTATTCTACAACTACTCAGCCGTGCATGAAGTATTTGACAAAACGTGTAATGCGTCCGATTCCCTTTGCTTTTTCGACTCGTTGATGTTTCAATTCACGTTTGAACAAGAGAAAAATCCGAGGTGGTCGCGTATGATGGAAAGATACGCTGAGCATGAAAACATCAGCAAAGGAAAAGATTTATGGACAACATTCATAGGTGAAAGGAAAACGTTCTTCAAAGTACCCCTCTGTCCACAAACACACTTCTGTAGTATGGATGAGCTCGCAGACCACATGGATGAAGTGGATCGCTGTGATGCAAAAAAGAAATGAGTGGAGCAAACGAATGGAACAAATGAGTAGAACAAACGTCTCAGAATTGAAACGTCAACGTGTCAAAAATCCATCAGAATTGAAACGTCAACGTGTCAAAAATCTATCACAGATGAAACGAAGCGAAACATATTTTTAGCGAGATGTAAAGATACACAATGACTACAGAGTTACAGAAAGACATCAGTGACATTCTGAAACAAGAACCCAACGCAGTTGACTCAGTGAGACGTGTGTTGAGAAATACAAAATCAAAACACAAAGACACATACACCAGAGA
>BNWK01000173.1 GCA_025998775.1 Alphaproteobacteria bacterium
GAGATTGGGAAGGCGATACGGTCATAAGTCATAGCAGCAGAACAGTGCTACTCACGGTTGTGGAACGCAAATCTACACTTCTAAAAATGAAAAAAATCGGACGAAAAACCAAAGAAAATGTAAATGCCGCCCTTTAGGAAAAGCTAAAACCAATAACCCAGTTCACGAATAGGAGCTAAGGAAATATTATCGAATAAAATGGACAGATAACATCATATACACGGAAGTGACACAGGTTCATTTATGATGTTATCTGTCCATTTTATTCGATAATAATTCCTTAGCTTCAGCATTGCAATTACAGTCTGCATAACAGAAGTCTGGGGGGCGACACCATTAGAGCGTGTGCGGCACGCACCCGTTATCGTCTTCCAGTACCTGATGGCTTGAGAGTTTTGCTTCTTCCTCTGTCATTGGTTCGCAAGAACCTCCCAGAGTTTTTGCAAAGAATTTCTCTGTAAAATAGTAAGATGATTTCGAGTTCGCTTCTTTGCCAAATCCATGTCCTTCGTCCGGATACATAATATAGGTCACCGGCACTTTGTTGGCTTTTATTTCCTTCACTATCTGATCAGATTCCGCTCGAGAGACTCGAGGATCGTGCTGTCCCTGCAAAACAAGGATTGGTTTGCGTATATTTTGGATGTGAGAAATCGGAGAATTTTCCTTCAGACTGCGTCTACCTTCTTCTGTGTTCGGATCTCCAGCCCACTTGTACCAATGCTGAGCTTCTGGTATCCAATATGCTGGAAATGTCTTGAAAACCGTCGCCCAATTTGATACACCAACGACATCTACGCCACATCGAAACAACTCTGCATTTTCAGTAAGCCCCCGAAGAACAGAATAGCCGCCGTAACTACCACCGTAAATTGCAACTTGATCCTTATCTGCTATTTTATTTTCGATACACCAATTTACAGCATCAATGAGATCGTTGTGCATTTTATCCAGATTTCTATCCGCTGCGTTAATGAAATTCTTCCCGAATCCAACAGAGCCACGATAATTCACGCTAATGACAGAATATCCTCTGTCGGCCAGCAGCTGCGCTTCCTTGTCAAATCCCCAAGAGTCTCGATACCAAGGTCCACCGTGCGGATAAACGATCAATTTCGCAGGAACTCCATTTTGGAAATTTTTTGCTTTGGTGAGATAACAGACGAGATTCAATCCATCTCTCGATTTTATTATCACTGGTTCCATTGGATACAATTTGTATTTATCCAATTCTGGCTGGGCAGAAAATAATTTCTTAAACGAAAGAATAGTTCCAGATTTTGCATCGCGAGAACATAAGAAAAATTCCGTAGATTGCACGTCAGATACCAGAGCAATAAGCCACATCGAATTTGCGGAATTGCTTCCACATGTATATATCTCTTTTCCGGCGGCACGCTCTTTCAATTGATCCACAGTCCTCTGCGCCGCTTTAGTCAGTCCGAAAAGCTCGGATTTCGTATATTCAATGGCGATAACCTGTGGATGTATATCGTCGTCATATAGAACCGAGCTATCCGTTACATCTGCAAGATCATGCTTGAATAGGACTTTGTTTTCTCCGGTTTGCAGATCCTGCTCCACCAGCCAGGCGTGATCTCTGCCAAGACTATCTCTTCTGTAGGCTTTTTTACAGTCCCGAGAGAGCGTTAGGAATTCAGTCGTTTTGGAATCTTCATATGGAATCTTCTGCCATAATTGCCACCGGCCCTTCTTCATAATTCGGTATTCTACAGAACCATCTTTCATGGCTTTTCTCGCCAATACCGGCTTGAAATCGTCATCACACAAAATGCTTGGCGCAAGCGAACAGAAGAAACTGGAAAATTCTCTGTTTTTGTACACAAGGGACATTTCACCGGTTAATATATTGAGGCGATATAGATCGTACCATTCCGGTTTTTCCTTGTTGAGACCAATGAGAATTTCGTTTGGATGCTTCTTGCTGATCTGTAAGATATCTGCCTTTACTCCAGAAAATGGAGTGATATCTGTTACCTTTCCCGTTTTAATGTCCAGACAATGAATGTGATTGTTTTCGTCGCCGTTCCTATCCTGCAGGAACAATATGTGATTGTCAGTCGATGCCCATCGATAATAGCCGAGGTCTCGCACTGGTTTTACCTTCACGCTAACGATGATTTTCCCGTTTAAATCTGCGACATTTAGAGAAACACCGCCATCGCACCGAGATACATAGGAAATTTTATCTCCAGCTTTGTTTATTTGTACGAAACATCTATCTGGTTTCGCTAAAAGCACACTGCGCGGAATTAAATCGCGAGAATCGCTTTTCTGATGATTAACAGAACAGGATATCAAGCAACACAATGACATAAAAGCAACGGTAGAAAAGACAACATTCTTCATATAAACACCACAATACTTAAGCGAAACGAATTACTCTGATATGATATGATCAACTGCATAGAAAATCAACCTCGATTCCTCTTAGCTAAACTTGCCCCCAGGGTTTTTTCCTAGAGGCATCTATTGATTTTTGAGAAGGAATCTCCGAATATTAATTAAGTTTTACGCCCTTTCAGAAATGAAGTGCATCATTTCGCGGAATCTTAACATTTGCCAAGAAGACCTCGAATGGCGTCTTAAAGTTTAGCACTTTTCGCGGTCGATTGTTAATTTTATACGCGATTCGCTATGAATGGTCTTTATGATATGATATACTTTCGATAGTATTAGGAGTTGTAAAAATGAATGCATATAGCGAAGATTTGAGATCGAGAGTAATTGGTTATATAGAAAGCGG
>BNWK01000174.1 GCA_025998775.1 Alphaproteobacteria bacterium
CCCCCTATACCCTGTCCACAGGCCAAGTTGTAACCCTTGTGCAGCAGCACACGAGCGATATTCCCGAACTTCATCCCATCCCATACCATCAGTGTGGCTCGGTGTGTGATGGGGCATAAGGCCGACTTGCTTACGTGAGCGGCCAAGGCGCTACGGTAGCCTAAAATTGAAGGCGGGTGGTATAAGGGGAAATAGAGAAAAAAAAAAAAAATTTCACACTGGCCATAGCGAAACAGAGAAGGAAGACATACAAGAAGGTTAAATACATGCATTAGAATGCTCAGAAACACACCAATAGTTGTCCACCCCCCCCAAAAAAAAAAAAACCCTTTCCCTTAAAACATATGTACAAATTAGATATACACAGAAGTGCTTGGAGATAAAATGGATAGAGATAGCATGAAAGACAACTCAAAATAAGTCAAGACAAGACAATTGGAGACAATACAAACAAGCACACACTCATACACACCTCCAAAGTGACTGAAAATATAAAGTGTGGGCCCTATAAGAAAAAAAAAAAAAGTATGAGAATATCGTTAAATGTATTCAAAGACACATGAACAAAACATCCAAACAAGACAACAGAAGATGGGGATGGGTAAGGGAATGAAGAGAAATCCATGCAACACTCAGAAAATAAAGAACAAACTAAGGGCAGTCCTCAAAGAAAAAGAAATCACGATCATCAAAATATCATTCTGACATGTGATCGAGGCTAAAAAACATAGCAATATAAGTCAAATGAACTCTCCCAAAAGCGCAAAAACCACCTTACCGTTGTGGTCAATGGGAAAGTCGATATTCCGTATGTCCAGACAAACATTCAAAGGGAGGATAAAAACCGATCGAATTCTTAAATGTATCCTTCGATATTCACCAAACACTTGTTTTTGAAGATGGCAAAGATGCTCAGATATGTGGCCAAGCTCCAAGTATACCCATTCCGGAGTAACACTGTCAGTTAATCCACTAATCACCAGCATGAATAAAAATCCACTTTTCGGCAACAAAACGGTATTTGTTTGATATTTTAGAAACCATACATTAAACAGGGAAGAAAACAAGTAAACCTGTAAAGGAATTGTGAAATAATGTTAAGAGAATAGTCCACACAAGTAAGGTCATTTATAAGTAAGTGAGAGTGCACAAAATAACTCCAAGGTGTGAAGTGATGTCTTGGATTTTTTTGAATGAAAACATCGATATGAAGTTGATTATCACAGGACAGAAGAGTTTGAAGCTTAAAACCGTGATAACCACTGTATATCTGGGATAAACCTGGTTTGGCCAAATCTTGAAGGATTCTTTCCAAACTTTCAAAACTGAATTGTTTTGAATTACTCCCTTGATATCCTGAGTTTCACACTCCAACTCCAACATATCTGTTTTCATGACACTCCAAAAAATCTTGGTGATGAAAAGAAAAACTTGTCAATTCCAAACAAGGTTTTTTGACGAGATTGGAAGAATCATCCATATCACGTATCAAAATAAAGGCCAAATAGATCGTGAGAATCGTGATGAGTTATTGAACAATCACTCATATTGTCTCCTTAGTTCAGGCTAGGTAAATTTACAGTTTGTGAGTTTAGGTTTTTGAAAAGACTTAGTCGTACCCGTGGGAGCCAAATTTATAAATTCAGTAGAGCACCTAATTAACATGGATGACTACCCTATGGGTGTAGTTAACGGCGCCACAACTAACTTTTTCAAACTCGATCATTTTGGCCGCTCCATTCATTTTGTGCAGGAAAAAATCGAGAAATCACAACGGAAGTTATTTAAGCTCCCCTTGGGATATGTGGTAGGTATTCATGAAAAAAAAATTCAGGATGTGCAGCTCAACGCTATCTCATGCTAGAAAATTTTTTCATTACTGTGGAGGTGTGCTTGTAAATCAAAACGATACCAAAGCCAAAGTGCTCAAGGAGGGTGCTTGTTCTGTTTTAGGTTGAAGAGGGCTTCCGATAACTGTCATAAGTTTTTCAGAGTTACCAAGTTTCTTCTATTTTAAAAAAAGACGGCGTATTTGATTGTACCTATGACTGCATATTCATGTCCTTTTCAAATGTTTTTGAATAACATTCTATTCTTTAATTTTGTGTTTGTTTTGTTTTTTTTTTTTTGACTTTGCAACATCGAGATAAGGCTTTTTTTGTTTTGAGTTTATTTTTTATCTTCTAGCTATTTTATTATTCAACATTGTTCAAAAGAAACTGAGATTTATTTTTGAATGCAGGAGAAACAGAGGGGGATGTGGAGAATAAAACATTCGAGTGATGAAATGAAATTGAAATTGGAAAAAGATAAAAAAAAATAGATGAAATGAAACCAAAATACATGAAATGTGCTTCAGAAAGAAAAAGGAGAAACATGTCTATAAAAAATGTGTATGTTGGTTAAAACAAAATATGTATATGTAGAAAAGAGAAAATACTCAGATGTTTTCAAAAAAAAAAAATAAAACACAAAGATGTGTACTTAAACAAAGTAGAGAAAGAAAGAAAAAAAAGGATGAAATGAATCTCATTCGGTGTAAGCCAAAGACCAACCTATCCCATCTCCAGACGAATACTTCTTATTACAGGAACAGGAACAGGAACAGCAACAGGAACGGGAGCAGGAGCAGGAGCAGGAGCAGGAGCAGGAGCAGGAGCAGGAGCAGGAGCAGGAGCAGGAGCAGGAGCAGGAGCAGGAGCAGGAGCAGGAGCAGGAGCAGGAGCAGGAGCAGGAGCAGGAGCAGGAGCAG
>BNWK01000175.1 GCA_025998775.1 Alphaproteobacteria bacterium
CCATCGCCTCTACTATCTAAAGTTTGCATCGTTCTAACGGTAACCAAGCCAAAAGAAAATTTTGCAATGTCTTTTCTTAAAACAATTGGAGAATCCCATGCATCTTTTATTTTTGATAAGATATCGTCCATTACCATCTCATTTTTTTCTTGTTTATTTGACTCGTTGGTCATTTTTGTTCTCCATAATTTTTAAGAAAGTCTCGTATTTCGGTATCTACGTAAAACCGCATGCCTTCCCATGCGTAATATTTTGGAAAGCGTGGGAATTTTGATATTTTTCGAAAATCGTCGTCTGCGATACGATATTTGCGCATAATCTCAAATGAGTACAGCAATCTTTCGCCGACTTCCCTTTCTTCCGGAACCTCTTCCACTGCTCCTAAAACTGCCGCCATTTCATCAAAATCCACGCAAGCCTCACCATACTGATCAGGCCATACATCGCCGCGATCGTCTTTCCATTTCCATTCGTCGTTTTCCTCATCAAAACAGACGAGCTCCCCCATTGTCTTGCATATGTTTTGCAGTTGGCGAGCCATATTTTTTAAATTAATTTGCGTCCCCATCATTCTTCTCCTTTTTTATTCTTCGATTCCATTTTTCGTATCCTTCATAATTTATATTCGTAACTAGCATCGTATTTTGGGTGTAGCGCCATTGTTGGCAACTTTTCCGCGCTTTGGGAGGCGGATGTGAGAACAAAAAAGATTTTCTGAACGCCATCTGAAAATTCAGAAAATTCCATCGTCCGTTTTTCGAATGACTTTTGACATGGGTTTGTGGCCTGATTTTCGAGAGGCTGGCAGCGTGTTTGTGTTTTATCTTGCATTTTAAATACTTTGTCTTGCTTGTCTTGTGTCCTGTCTTAAAAACGGCATCTAACACATTGATTTCATTGAATAAGACAAAAAGACAGATAAGACACGCGAAAAACAATATATTTAGGGATTTAAATTTTTTGAGAAAAAACAGATTCAAAAAAATTGGCAAGAATTTTTCGACGAAAACGTCATATATAAAAGAAACCAAAGGATAATATACTATTATACCTTTAGGTATACTCTCATCCAGTTTATACTCTACATAATATGCATCGCCTTGTAAATAGATTATTTTAAAATTCTTAATTATATTATTCCTCATTATTATTATGCCTCGAAAATTTTGCTGTTAATGACGTACATTCTTTGCTGTTTTCCATTGATATATGGGCGTACAGTGGCACTTCCTTTTTCTGACTCCATGATTCCAAGAGCAACCAATAATCTTGTGACCGCTTTTAGTGGGATGCCTTTGGCGATGGTGTTCTTGAAATATTCCGGAAACACGTAATAAACATCATCCAATGCGCCATATTTGCTCACTTGCGCTTGCACATATCCGGCTCGCTCATTTCCAAAAAACGTGTCTGCTAATTGTTTGTTATTCACCATTTTTTGAAATCGAACTTGGGCATATGTTTCGAAGTAGCTTTTGACTTGCGCCAGCCATTGCTTTTCTTCTTGATTTCCGTAGCCGCCTTTGTCCTCGATCCAGTCATTGAAGCATCGCAGAGCTGCGTTCATTGCTTCACCAGATGGCCATCCGGTAATTCCGTATCGCGTTGCTAACTCGCCTGCAAATCCAAATGTAAAAAATATGTCGAAGACTCTGTGGTCTTGTCCTTCAGCGCTTATCGGCAGATGCTCTTCTTTGGCTTTTTCGAGTTCGATATCGAATCGCCTTTTGATTGCGTTTTCTTTCATGAGCTCTTCAATAAATGTGTGCATTGGGGATCCGTAATATCGTCCAGTCATCGTTTTTAGATGGTTGGTTAGTGCGTTGTAATTTGGAAAACCGTTGAGTCTTTCGAGTAGTCCTTTGCTATCTGGAGTTGGCCTTGCAGGAATTGTGAGCAAACGAATGCCCTGACCTGCGTGCATTTTTTTATTGGATTCCGCCATGTGTGTTGCCAGGTCTTTTTCTCCGGAAGAAAGTAGACCAAGTCGCCAGATTTGTGTTTTTCGTGCGGCACCATGTATATTTGCTCTGGTTTTTCCCATGCCGTTGGCCAACATATAAATGGCCTCGCCGATTTTCTTGGAATCCATCAAAGCGATTTCGTCCAAAATTAGCAGCATGTCGTTGTGAGTAACGGCTACGCCTTCAAGTCCATTGTCGGTTGCTTTCCACGGTTTGATATATTTGTGGCTGCCGAAAACTGACGCGGCAACATACAACGTTGTGGTTTTTCCTTCGGAGCTTTTTCCGACGAAATTCAGACCGAAATTTTCTCTGTCGCACGACTTTAATAAAATGCTGGCGAAAGCGGAACTAATTGCAAGCACAAGTCTTGAATTGCCTTCACATGGTTTTGCAATGTGTTGCTTCCATTCTTCTACGGTGCCGCTTGTTTCCACGAAAGACGGATCGGCATCCGATTGATGTATGACCAATTCTTTCGGCGGTTTACCAATGAAGCCGTTTTCTGTGATGAATCCATTTTCATACCAACCGCTAATCTTGATAAATTTCGCAAAAACCGCCGGATCGCAATTATTGATGTATTCGTTCAGCATTAATTTCGCTCTGCCGTTGGTGGATATTTTGAGTCCGTTTTTTAGAAGAAATTCTCTCATTTTATCTCCGTCTTTGGACAACCAACAGTTGAGAACGCGAAGGCGGCGCAGTTGCCCACGACGCGTTTTGAACTCAAGTAATTTTCCGGTATTTTCTCCGTCTGAATCTTCTGTTTGTG
>BNWK01000176.1 GCA_025998775.1 Alphaproteobacteria bacterium
CAAAAGGCCGTTCACAAATATAATTATTATCGACCACATCGATGGTTGAAAGGCAAGACACCTATGGAGTATATTAACTCAACCTATGGTGGAGATCGGCCGTCTCATATCTCTTAATCCCGCACAACCTTGACAGCTGAAGATCGACGTTCAATCGCCTTTTTATCGGCAATTTTTGCCGCATATTCGCAACCCGTTGAATTTCTTGCGATTTCTCTGCTGACGGACGACTGACTTATGCGTATTTTTTTCAGCAATTTTTCGCTGAGATAAACCGATTGACTTCAGAACCTGAATCTGAGAACTTATTTCCAGAGTCATGTGATGATAACCTTTTTTGGCCATGTTAACCTCTCTTTTAAAATATAAACTAAATTCGAGATTAACTTCTTCACGTGACTTTCTTCAAGACTATTTTCACGCAGCTTGCAAAAAATCCTCACTTTTTAGGCCGCAAAATGATGCACTTCCCACTTGAATGGGCCTTTCTGGAGCTGCTAACTTGAAGAATGGATTGGGACTCGCGTGAAAAATAAAAACAACATAGATCAACTCAGTCAACTACATTAAAATTTACTACTGATAGGAGCGTCAAGTTACGCAACAGGTCTAGTGTCTTTCAGAAGCTGGGCGGCGTTCAAACTCTCCTTATAGGACAATCTCTTGAAATTTGAGGTGGTGGGCACTGTAGGGCTCGAACCTACGACCTATTGATTAAGAGTCAATTGCTCTACCAACTGAGCTAAGTGCCCAAAACACATTCAAATCACACATGAGTAGGATTTTATTACATATGTCTGCTCATGTCCAGACATTTTTATCGTTATACCAGGGCGGCCTCATGAAAATGAGGCCGTGATTTTTTACAGATATTCCAGGTATTTTTCTGATATTTCACCTTTTTTTTATATCATGCCGCTGTGGCAAAAAGCAATCGATCAGCAGGTATCTTTGCTACTTTTTTGTGCGTTTTTATATCATGCAAGTCTGCTGCATGACACGGTCGTTTCATAAAATTTTTTAAATATTTTAAGTATGAGAGTATGATGGCTAAACATTTTCGATAGAAAGAGGTATTATGTACTAAGTTTTTCTATTGGAATATAAAAATGACAGCGAAAGAGAGGTTCGAAACCATTGAGAATCCAAGACATCCAAGTTATGTTGAGTACAAGCTTTCGGACATATTGACAATCATAATGTGCGGCATGTTATGCGGATTAGACTCGCTGAACGGCTTGATCATTTATGCTGAGGGGCGATCTGCATTTTTCAAAGAACATTTTGGAATAGACAAAATTCCCTCAAAAGCGACACTCAGTCGTGAATTAAGCATAGTTGATGGCGCGAAAATAGCAAGTCTCATACTTGATGTAATGAGAGAGAATATTGCAGATTTTGGCCAAGTAATAGCGGTTGATGGCAAATCGCGAATTCGCGGTGCGTCCTGTAAAGCGGAACTGGCGTAAGCTGGCGAAGCTTTCACTTAAAGCTCAGGAATGAGCATTAACCCAGTTCACGAATAGGAGCTAATTTAAAGATTATGTCATGACGTCCCGGCAGAGCCGGGAGCTTGTCGGATGTGAGCAGCCTCAAAGGCTGCCAATAACTAAACTAAAAATCGCCAATTTCATTTGAACCAATTCCGTCCAAGCGTTCTTGATTCTTAATGTAATTTTTGATCGTTTCCTCTTCGAATCCAACCGTAGAAACAGCGTAACCTCTAGCCCACAGCCGTTCTCCATTGAAATTCTTGTCTTTGTTTCCAAACTGTCTTGCAACGGCTATGGCTGATTTTCCTTTGATATATCCAATCACTTCCGCTACAGAATATTTTGGAGGAATCGATATCAACATATGTACATGATCCTGAACCATGTTCCCTTTGATAATAGTTGATCCCCTTTGCGACGCAAGTTCGTGAAAAACTGGTCCCAAAAATTTCCTAATCACTCCGTATAATTTTTTCTTCCTGCATTTCGGAATAAAAACTATGTGATATTTACAATCCCATTTTGAGTGACTCAATGACTCATATGTACTAACATTACTCATGTGTAAACCCCTTTCTGAACAACAAGCTCAGTAGGAGTTTACACCTTAACTGAATCTTTAGGCCAAGCCTTTAGAGTCTCACTAGTCAAACTAGTGGCTTACCTATCAACGAGTTAAAGTTAGCGATGATGAATTCAAGGCTATTAACCGTACTGAAATTGGATTTCACGGCGAATGGAATTACATCATTGCACCTATATCAAAAGGTTAAATTATTCTTGCGCAAGTCCTAAGGCTGAGAAGTCTTGGCGATTTTGGGGTATATATGTTCATGTTTACAAGATTGAGACGCCGCAAGAAGCGTACAGACTGGCAAAAATCAACAATGGAGCGCCAGGAATAGATGGCGTCACATTTGACGATATTGAAAGATCGGGAGTGGAAGAGTTTCTCAGTCAGATACAACAGGAACTGATAACCCCGAACTTACTATCCAATGAGGAATCGAGAGAAGGCAATCCCGAAAGGAGGAGGAAAGTCCAGAATTTTGGGAATACTGACGATACGAGACCGAGTTGTCCAAGGAGCGTTAAACCCTAACCCCGCTTCAAGTTAACCTGTCTATTTTGATTTTTTTGAAAATATCTTTCGTTTTTTTGGTTATTTCGGCCTTGTGCCAAGTTCCACGTATTCGAATTTGATGAATGGCTTTAG
>BNWK01000177.1 GCA_025998775.1 Alphaproteobacteria bacterium
GATTGCTAAAGCCATTCATCAAATTCGAATACGTGGAACTTGGCACAAGGCCGAAATAACCAAAAAAACGAAAGATATTTTCAAAAAAATCAAAATAGACAGGTTAACTTGAAGCGGGGTTAGGGTTCAAAAGATAAATTGCGCAAAGAATGCGAGAATTTGCCGAAAGTCGACATAAAAACCTATGGAATCAGTGCGTTATTCGAGAGTTTATTGCCTGATGAGATTGCCTCTCTGCAACTCACGTTTGGTAAGGAAGCGGCCGATGCACTGCTGTCGTTAGCATTGATGCGCTGAGCATATCAGTCTACGATCAAGCGTTTGGCGTATTATCATTCGCATGATTTTTGTTCGGAATTTTGGAGCAATGATCGCCTTTTATCAGACAAAGAAATCACGTCCACGTTGAAAAATGCCGGAGAAAACAGAGAGTTAGTGCTCCAGTGGATGAAAAAACTCTTGCCCGAAGGCGCTTCGGAAAATGAGAATTTTATGCTAATGGACTCAACGCACGCCATAAGTGCATCAGAACATTTGCTAGTAAATTCAAAGGGATACAATCAAAACTTCGAGTGCGTGCCGCACTGGCATTAATCAACGAGTCCAGCGTCACGCTGGCGGAAATATCACCGATATCGCGTCTATGTCATTGCGTATCAAGGAAATGGAGGTCGAAAATGTCATATATATTGCCGACAAAGGCTTCTATAGTGACGACAATATTAGCGCCATGGACAACCGTAAGCTGCAATACATAATCCAGCTTCAGAGAAGGAATACCATCGTAAATTACAATCCATTGTTGCAAGCTGATTTCAAAAAAACCAATAAATACTTCATATATCAGAAGCGAATAATTTGGTACTACGAGTACGAAAATGCCGGAAGAAAATACATAACCTTCCTCGATGAGAGGCTGCGCGTCGAAGAAGGGCAGGATTGTCTTCAGAGGATCAAAACACATCCGGAGAAATACTCCATCGATGGATACCATCAGAGGTTGCGCACGTTCGGAACCTTGACCATGGTTCATTATACAACCTCACCACAGTCTGCCAAGCAAATATACGAGGCGTATAAAAAACGCAACGAAATCGAGACTATGTTTGATAGTTATAAGAATTTTCTGGAAGCTGATAAAACTTACATGCAAAATAGATTCGTGCTCGAGGGATGGATCCTCGTCAATTTTATCGCAATGATCGCCTACTACAAGTTGTGCGAGCGCTTGAAAAATGCCAAAATGTTAACAAAATTTTCGCCCAAAGATATAATCGAAACCGCCAAAGCTACTTATCAACTCAAAATTATCGGCGTCTGGCATCGATCCGAAATGACAAAAAAGGCTCGAGAAATCTTTAAAAAAATTGACGTAGGCGACATAACTTGATGCGGAGTTAGGGGTTAACATACAGAGCGCGGTTTGCCGTGCCCTTCGATTCGTTTGTACTGCTATTGTATAGCCTCTTTTTTTGCAACATAATTACAGACGATTCCATAAAACGCAGAAGAACATATGCTGCGCTTCCAATAAATTTATTCAATGCTTTTTAGCTGTATTTAGTGGCGCTCTTTTTTATTGGCTGTACAGGAGCGGTACAAAAACAAGGTTATACAAAGTTAGATTGGTTTTGGAAGGTTTGTTTTCCCCTGAATTTGAGTGGTGCACCCGGCGGGATTCGAACCCACGACCTTCTCCTCCGGAGGGAGACGCTCTATCCGGCTGAGCTACGGATGCAAAATATTATTTAGATGGTTAGCCTAATTGCTCTCCACCTAAAATGTGAACATGAAAATGCTGAATTTCCTGTCTAGAATCCTTACCAATATTACTAATTATTCTATATCCGCTTTTATCTATTTCCAGTAGTTCAGCAACTGTGGCAACTGCACGAAAAAATGCACGAGTTTCTTCCGGAGACGTTTTTGATACAAAGTCATGAAAATCCATGTACAATCCCTTTGTAATCACCAGAGCATGTATCTTACATACTGGGTTTATATCGTGGAAAACTAGCACAAGATCGTCTTCATATATCCTCCTGGACGGAATCTCAGACTGAAGAATCTTGTAAAACACATTGTTTTTGTCGTACACCATATTCACTCCATCAACACATGCAGAGCCTGAAAACCGTGGCCCAGGATCTTCGTGTGGCCAGATCCCAGGTGGGCACCATATATATCGGCCACGACCGGTACAGCGACGATTCCCTTCATTAAAAATAGGCCACTGAGATTACATTGCTCACGTATTCCCACGCACTGCGATCAGAAGTCTAGTTGATGTCGAGCACTAAGTCAACATAATACAGTTGAATTCTCCAGGGCGCCCTCATGAAAAATACCAAGGATTTTTTTGCTGATATTTTAGGTGTTTTTCTGGTATTTCGCCTTTTTTATCGCATGCCGCTGTGGCAAAAAACAATCGATCAGCAGGTATCTTTGCTACTTTTGTGTGCGTTTTTATATCATGCAAGTCTGCTGAATGAGGTCTTAACATTTGAAATTGCTCAAATATCAACAAAAGGCTTGATAATTTTCATGAGGCCGCCCTGAGTTTCACCATCAGCCCCCTTGCTCCACCCCATGAAATTATGCTATAATATTCAGGTGGTTAACGTGGAAGCATGGAATGCAAAGTATAATATCTGAGTATTTTGGTAATTTGAATAGTGTAACATTGAACAATTTTCATCAAGT
>BNWK01000178.1 GCA_025998775.1 Alphaproteobacteria bacterium
TTTCGCGCTGCTCACGCTGCGCCTCTTTCTCTTCTTTTGTTAATTTCTCTTTCATTGTAAATACCTCCACTTATTAATATCAATTTAACAAGTTCCGGCTCTTTACACAAAATTATTGGCGGTCTCGGCATGCACAGTCACTTTGGCTCTGGTAGCGAGCTTCTTTTTTCGATTATGTCATCGATGAGACCGAATTTTTTTGCGTCTTCTGGAGGCATGAAATTGTCTCTATCCATGGCTTTTTCGATGTCGCGTAATGGTTTTCCTGTATGTTTCACATAGATATTATTAAGGCGTGCGCGCAAGCTAAGTATTTCTTTTGCGTGGATTTCAATGTCACTTGCTTGTCCTCTGAACCCGCCAGATGGCTGATGTATCATGATTCTGGAGTGTGGAAGAGAAAATCTTTTTCCAGGAGCGCCAGCGGTCAGAAGGAGCGATCCCATAGATGCCGCCTGTCCCATACAAAGCGTTGTTACGTCTGGGGTAATATATTGCATTGTATCATATATTGACATTCCAGACGTGACCACTCCACCGGGAGAATTGATATAGAAGAATATGTCTTTTTTTGGATTTTCAGATTCGAGGAACAGCAACTGAGCACATATCACGCTGGCAGAGTTATCTTCTACTTCCCCTGTTAGGAAAATTATCCTTTCCTTCAGCAATCGAGAGTATATATCAAAGGAGCGCTCTCCTCGAGATGTCTGCTCGATAACCATAGGAATCAAGGTATTTACGATATCACTCATTGCCATTCCTTCAATTAAACAAAAACGTTATTCAGATGGTTCGACTTCGGTTTCGGCCTCTGAATCAGTATCAGATTCGGTATCTGGTACGTCGGCGCCGACATCGTTCCCGGCCTTAGCCGCGGTTTCGGTGTCGGTCACGACAGCAGCAGCGACATGTTGGTTATCTGCAACGTCTGCGCCAACATCATTCGCTGCGTCAGGTGTTGGATCATTCTCTAGTTTCTTCGGAACGACATCGTCCTTAAAGAAATCGAACGGTTCCTCGTCAAGTTCTATCAATTTGTCAATGGGACAGAGCTCTTCAGTTATTTTCGCTTTTTCGAACAGTAGGTCGGTAACTTTCGATTCGAGGATAGGACCGACAACGGTGTTCACGGCCTCTTCCTTAGAATAGACATCCCAAATTTCTTCTTCACGACCAGGAAACAGCGCCGCTATGTTCCTAATAGCTTCAGCTACTTCGCGCCTTGTGACGGTGATATTTTCTTGTTTTGCCACTTCGGCTACGACGAATCCGATGCGAACGCGCTGCTCCGCGATCTTGCGGCACTCTACCATCACGTCTGGAGTCATTGCCTTTCCGATCTTGGTGGCTTCTGCAGTTATCTGGCGCACCACTTCCGCATACTCTAGATCTAGCATACCTACCGGCACTTCAAAGTCAAACATCTCAGAAATTCTTTCCAATAGATCGCGTTTCATGAGATCTTTACTGATACGTTCGTATTTTACCAGTGACCGCGCCTTCGCCCAGACCATGGTCTCAGCTATGTTCTCATGACCGAGACAGTCTGCGAACTCATCATCAAGCAAATATTCCGTGGCTTTTTGTACTTTATTTATGGTTGCAGAGTAATCAACTGTCTTACCGGCGTATGTTTTGTCGTGTGCATGCTCTGGATAAGCAACCGAAAACTCTACGACATCAGAAAATTTTGCGCCAAGCATCGGTTTCCAAAATTCTTCCATGATGCTTTCGTCGCCGACTACGAAATCTATGTCGTCGCTTATGTTTCCAGTTTTGGAACTTTTTAATTTGGTCTTGCTGACGAGATTGACAAAAACCTTGTGCCCCAGTTCTATTTCGGTCTCTCCAGGCTCATCGATCCATTTTTTGTGATCGCGCAGTAAATCATGGAGTACTTCATTGATTTCATTATCAGTGATCTCAGGAACACGCTTTACTAGTTCAATGGTTGAAAAATCCTTAAGTTCGACTACTGGAGTCAACTCAAATCGCAGCGTAAATTCTATGCCGTTGTCATCTTCTTTCACGACATCAGTAGTAGCGGCGAATGTAAGTGTTACTTTTTCATCACGCAACACTTTTTTGGCCATCTCAGGCACTAAATCTTTCTTGGCTTCTGTTTTTGCGCTTTCGCCATGAAGGCGTCTCACGATATCAATTGGAACTTTTCCTGGACGAAAGCCGTCCATTTTAACTTTTTTGGCGATTTCCCTCAGTTTATCATCCACCGCATCTTCAACTTCTTTACGCTCAATGAGGACGTTGTAGCATCTTTTGAGATTGTCGCTCGTTCTTGATAAAACCTGCATTTGATTGCTCCATATAAGTAACAGTAAAAATTCTTTGGTGCGGGCGGAGGGACTCGAACCCCCACAGTATAAACCACCAGAACCTAAATCTGGCGTGTCTACCAATTCCACCACGCCCGCATATAAGGCTATCAATACCACATAACCTTCATGCGTAAAAGAGACTGCCTGCAGTTATAGCAATTTTATCAACAAAACGCCAGCCTTTTTTGTTATAATTTTTCACCGTACCATCAGTGTCATTTAATCCCTAACCCCGCTT
Source organism: Alphaproteobacteria bacterium (assembly GCA_025998775.1). Classification (GTDB taxonomy): domain Bacteria; phylum Pseudomonadota; class Alphaproteobacteria; order UBA3830; family UBA3830; genus BNWE01. The sequence continues at coordinate 2,578 of BNWK01000178.1, forward strand.
CAAGTTAACCTGTCTATTTTGATTTTTTTAAAAATATCTTTCGTTTTTTTGGTTATTTCGGCCTTGTGCCAAGTTCCACGTATTCGAATTTGATGAATGGCTTTAGCAATCTCGATTATGTC
>BNWK01000179.1 GCA_025998775.1 Alphaproteobacteria bacterium
AACCTTTCTATCCTGTGTTTGTATTAAAAAGTGTGTAGATATTCATTTCTCGCTTATCTCCTATTTGTGTGTTGCCCGTCAAAATTTCGCGTCGTTATTATTCTCCCCCATTACGCTTTCCTACCTTCCCTTCCTGAGTTAGAGCTTCTCCATTCACCATTATCTCCTTCATCTATCTGCATTCACCATTATCTCCTTCATCATCCTTCTGGTCCTCCTTCCTATCCTCCTGGTCTTTTTCTCACCTTCTCACAGCCATGTACACGCTCGCCCTTCCAAAGCATACATCTTCATTCTTGTCTTGTAGCCAACGCACTATCTCCCTCTCTCTCTCACCCTTCTCTACAGTTCACCCCTCCATCCCATACCCTTCCTATCTGCAGTCTTTTTTTGGTGTGGAAAAAAGAAAAACTATTGTAAAATGTCTTGAAAAAATTATTAAGTCAAAAATCAGTCAGCCCAAACTGTGGACTCTACAGTAAGTCCTCATGTTGTCTCACCCATCGAACAGATGATATGAAACAAGATGGAAATTCCATTATGGAAGGATGGAGGAGGAGGAATGAGGTGAAAGAGAGAAAGGGGAAGATGCGGTTAAGGGAGGGAGAGAAAAGAATGGAGAGATGAGGAAGGAGAGGGGGAGAAAAAACAGATTTGTTCCCCTGTACTCCTTCCAAACAAAACTTTCAACCAAAACTTTTTCTCCCGCACAGAATGTAATTTGCATTATGCAAATCCCCAAAAAATTTTCTTGGAAGGGGAGGGGGTGGGGGGTTGCTTTCACTAATATCTTAAAGAAAACAAAGTTACTAAGAAAATGGACTCTTGGATTTAAAACGGGATGTTATTTTGCAGCTGATTAGAATTGCAAAGAACCCAAAGAAAATAAGAACAGTTCACTTTGTCTTTTCGTTGTTTTAAAGATAATATCTTTCCTTTATTGTAGATGATGGGAATGTGTGAAGAAATGTACAACTGGAGAGTCCATTTTTTTTTTTTTTAAATTAGAAGAGAAAGTTATTTTGAAGAGCTTATTTTTCTTTCAGTTTTAATGTTCAGGTCGTGGATTCGCTGTCACACTCCCTCTCTCCGAAAAGAAAAAAATACTCGCAAAATTGAAATCAAAATATTCCGCACATGATTTTTTAGATTATTATTTACAGGATTATGATTATTCAGGAGTTGTTACCGCTGGTGAGTTTTCTGTTTTGTTTGGTATTCTTCCAAGTCCGCTGAATGAATGGGACGCTGAAAAGGAAGAATTGCTGAACGGTAGTTTAGATTTCTTCCTTCAAATTCTGAACGGCTATGACGAGAAAAGTGTCATAAGAACGTATTTCTTTGGGAGCAGTGAGATTGCTGAGATGGATCTGCTTAACTGGCTGTTTGTTCTATTCAAGGGGTATAAATCTGTGGAAGTGAAAGTGAAGGAGAAGATTGCGGCAGTCCTTGCTCAGTTTCACAGATATCCAGATACCCGTTTTCCGAAAAAAATGGAAATTATTTTACCACTGCTTATGAATTTCTTCGAATCATTTCTTCAGCCATGTTCGAAAAAGGAAATGGAACAAGCTTACATGAAAGTATCTGCTCTCTCTTATATGTCCACATGCATTTACAATAAATCAGTCTTGATTGACGGAGGCGTTGTCTCCTCACTCATACCTTTGATTGGTAAAGATTGCAGTTGCTCAAAATTACTGTCTTTAGTTTGCCAAACCAATTCATTCGAGCATAAGAATAAGATCATTGACACTCCGAATTTTCTCACGAAAGCTACTTGTTTCCTAAAGCAGACCCTTCTGTTGGATGAGACAGTAAGTGATAAAGATTATCGGTTTTATTGGTTGCGAAATGTTCTGCTTTCCTTGGGGATGCTGTGCTGCTCGTATGACACAAGTGAAGATTATGGGATGCGAAGGAAGGAGGATGTGAACGAGTATGCACTGCAGCAGTGTACTGTCTACGGAATTCCTCTTCTGGGATTCCGTGTTGTTTCGGAAGTGTATCCACGACTGAAGTGGTTTGAAGGATGTATGAGTATTGCTGCATCCAGTCTGCTATCTCTGTTTGTTGATGGATCGTTCAGGGCAGATGGTATGGCTTGTGCAGCACTGAAGCAGGCGGTTGACTGTGTGGTGAATTTGAAGGGAGATTCCAGGGTGTTGCCAAATGAAGCATTTGATGTGCTATTCTATTTTGTCTGTTTGGCTGGCGAATGTGCGACTCCGCACTTGTTTATGCGTGGGGTTGCGGAGGATGCACTGGAATGGCTAGAGTGCATTCGTAACAGTTTTCTGCATTATCTTTGGACGGAGTCCTGTGTACTTCATGTGTGCCATGTGCTCTGCTGTGTGTGTGTATATGGGAGTATGTTGACTGCTGCGAAAGAGGATAACGCTCTTGCAGGAGTAGTCAGGGAGCACGGAGGGGTGGACACTCTTCTTGCAATTGAAGAGATACTACTGGATGAAGAGCTGAACGGTGGGAACGATGATTGGAAACTTACTCTACTGCAGAAAGTAAGAAGCAAAATCTACTTGTGCTTGTGTCACCTGTTCAAAAAGTAAGATTTATTTTATTTTATTTTATTTTTTGTGTCTTTTCTTTCATTTGAGTTATTATATATATATATATATATATATATATATATAT
>BNWK01000180.1 GCA_025998775.1 Alphaproteobacteria bacterium
AAACCAACAAAAAAAAAAAATTATTAATGAATGTAAATAAACAAACATACAAAAAAAAAAAAGTCTATATAGCCGCCCATACAAGCTCAGACATTGTAAAAAAGTGAAAAACAAAAAAATCCATGGATTTCAGTAGAATACACAAATAAAACCAACACAAATGAAGGCGCGTGTGACAATGAATTCTAGCGTTTTACATACAGACACTTACAAAACATGGATTAAACCTTGGGCAGTCCTTAACAACAATGGAATTCTTTTTCGACACAATCTAAATAATGTATTCAAACATGCTAAAAAAATGAATAAACTCATGTTATTGAAATAAAAAAACCACATTGGAACCGGCGCTTTTCATGTTTTCAATCAAAAATAAAAAATCCAGCCTTATTGAATACAGTCAAAATGGGAAGGTCACAATATTTTTTCTATCCAATGATATCAGTCAATTTTTTGTTACATCTTAATCCAAGATGTGCTGAAGATATTCTGATATGTTCCAAACATTCTCGCTTACCCATTCCCTAGTAATAGTGTGATTAAACCATAAAAACAGGGCAAACATAAATATTCAATTTTCCAAATAATAACAATCACCTATGGAGGTTTGAGAGTTTCTCTGATTATCTGCGATGGATGAAGATGATCACCGAAAAACTGGACACAACCAGGTGTCAAAACTTTTTTTGATCGATTTTTTTCAACCAAATGTTTTGTCTATCATTATGCACTGCAACAGACGACATATAAACAAACCAGAATACTCCAGTAAATCATACCCTTAAAACAAGAGATATCAGTTATGTGAAGGATTTAAACCATCAATATCAAAAAATCAACTTTTCCCCGAGTCGTCTGAGACCACTGATAATAACCACACCAACTAAATTGATAACGGATGAGGATTCCAGAACTAGCATACCAACTACACCTCATTTCTCAACTTATCACAAAATACCGAAAAGACTTTTGACAAAAGTATATTGGAAAGTAAAACAAACCGGCGACTATTACAACATCGTTCTCCTTTTTTTTCAACTCAATCAGGAACTAGTATTGTGATTAAATCCAGTTGTAGATTGAGGTTTTTCTCCATGAATTCAAGTGCTACAGATGGGGCTTGAATCTACCTTTTTGTAGACTTTTCAACTAGAAGACTCATGTGTCGCACGTGTGAAATTTCGCCCGAGATTTTCTTACGATCTACTTTAACCCTGTCACTAATTTCGGGCTGAATTTTTCTTGTCTTAGTAGGCGAAAACTTTTCTCTAAACTGAGAGCGTTAGCGAACATGCGGTTTTCACGATAAATCCTGATAATTTGGTTCCTTTCTCTGACATTAACCAAACGTTCAGAAATCTCTCTGGAAAGTACCGTACTCAGCTTCGATTTTTCTGGATCTTGAGGGAACTACTTTTGACAACTCCAATTGATGCGATTCTATGTTTCATTGTTTGAAAAAAATTATCGAACTCGAAAATTTGGTTGAATTTAAAGGTCTATCCATATCATCCCAAAAACACTTCAAATGACTGCTTTTTACTGGGACCTTCTGGAACGTTCTGGTTTTTGATAACATTGTCAGGGATGTATATCTCATCGATTCAGATATATTGGCGCATATGAAAAAGGTTTGTCTTGAAATTGTTATGATTTCACCCAAATGATACATCAGGTGAGAACGAACGACGAAGCCTTATAAAAACCTAACATGTCCAAAAATTCAGGTATTGTCTCTACCTAAACAGAATATGTTTTATTTTTCAGAATCAAATGGATATCTTTTGAAAATTGGAATTCTCTTGTTGGCCGTTGTTGCCTGACTTATGGACAGTGTTATATTCGAATGGGTACATGACAATGTTTGCAATGTACCTGAATATCTTTATTATCTTCAGAAATGCCTCTTCAGAGAAAATTGGATCAATCCACCAACAAAAAGATCAGTTGTTGCAGACTGTTTCTTTATACATGAAATATGCATGGAACTGACACTATTGATTGAAAACAGTATTGGCGTTCATTCCAATACACGTTTTTTGCCTCTATGACTTGCATTTATTATTATTTTAAGCCTCATCTATTTTTAAGCAATCAATTTGGAAAAAAAAAAAAATCAGTCTGATTGAGGATTGCGTTAACTTCATGCTTGGTTTGTGAGTGTTTTAATGTATATTGATTGTTGCTATCATCATGCACATGTTCATTTATGATTGTTCTTGATATCCTTTCAATACCAAGATATACCATTCACAACATTTCATCTTTTGGATTTTTTGTTTTATGTGGCCTTTAAGGGTCTTTTCTTTTGATCTTATTTATATGCATAGTTGTGTGTGTCTTTATCACCCCTTCTATTGATTGATTTCCAGTTGTTATTGTGTGTTTTGAAGTTTTTTTATGATGTATAATCGAATAAAGTGCATTTTGCATTCCCACACATATTCAATATACGTGTATTGAAGGCCTTTATTTTCTAGCTTATTTTATTTTATATTTTTATCTTTCCAGGACAGTAGAGCCTTCCCATGTATTCATTCAACCTTCATTCATTTAAATCTTTCAATTTCTTCACAAACCCATGCATATTATTTCAATATTGTTCTTCTTCCTTCCCTCTCCCCATACACCCCTTTCCCCA
>BNWK01000181.1 GCA_025998775.1 Alphaproteobacteria bacterium
CGCTTTCAGTTAAAGTTAGCGATAAGGAATTCAAGGCTATTAACCGTACTGAAATCGGATTTCATGGAGAATGGAATTACATCATTGCACCAACGCCAAAAGTTTAAGTTATTTTTACACTGATCCTAACGTCGAAAAAAAACTTAGCAATCCTAGAAGCTTTTGATGCGTTTTTATGTCATATATGTCCGGAATGATCACATACGTCAGCACTGTTGGACACGATATACCAATGCCCTGAACAAACCTTCCAATGAGTAATCCTGCGTAACTCGGAGAAAGTGCGCACATCAGGCTTCCGAAAATAAATAGAGCTAAACCAGACAATATTATCGGCTTTCTGCCGTATCTATCTCCAAGATTTCCAGCCACCAGAGCTCCAATGCAGTGGGCCAGCAAATTAATGCCAAGAACAAATTCGACGGCAAAGGAAGAAATGCCAAACACACTCTGGATTTCGGGAAAACTCGGCACACAAATGTCTATTTCCGCCGAGCTGAGAATGTCCATAATAACTATCACAATGAACAACATTTATTGTGCCTTAATTTCACGAAGTTTCTCAATATTACCACTCGCCAATACATCGATGTTATCGATAATTTTGTCAATATCCCAGTTCCACCATTGAATTTTCATTAGCTGTTCGATTACGTCATCTGAGAATCTTTTTCTGATCAGCTTTGCAGGATTGCCACCCCAAATTTCATATGGTCCGATGTTTTTTGTAATAACAGATCTTGCTCCGACAACTGCTCCGTCGGCTATTTTTATGCCTGGCATGATAAATGCTTCAACGCCAATCCACACATCGTTTCCGATTTCAGTATTTCCTTTTCTTTCATATGCAATTGGGGAGCTATTTTTGTATCCATCGAAGTCTTTTTGCAAAATTTCCAGAGGAAAAGATGTGATGAAATTATGGTTGTGTCCCTGATTTCCTCCCATCATAAATTTCACTCCACTGGCTATGGCGCAAAATTTTCCAATAATTAGATGATCGGTTTTTTCCGAAGAATATTTTCTGCATCAAGATACATTACGCAATCTTCAAACAAATGACCATGATAGTAGCCGGAATAATATGAATAATCCCCGGCAATAATATGTTTGCAAGTAAGATGATCTTTTATAAAAACAGAATCACGGTACGTTTTGAAATTAGTCATCTTTCCACCAAATTTTCGATGTACTCCATGTCTTTTATCCAATGTTCTACGATAGTGGGATTTGAGTATCTTGTTTCCAACACTATCGGAGAATTTTCAAATGTGAAGTCCTGGATAATGCGTTTGATATTCTAATTGCCGAGGCCGAGGTGAAGATGCTCATCGGTAGTGTCGGCAGAATCTCCATCAGATAAATGATATAGAACAGGATTCAGCGCGTTGTACTCGGCAAAGTCATCGTAGAAATTTCTTTCGAGAGAATTTGCTGCACAAATGGCATGAGCGAAATCGAAACAGAATTTGCAATTTGTTTCGTCGATAATTCTTTTGATGTTTTCTGGAGTGGCTCCGCAAAGTCTATATCCGTGCGGATTATAGGGTAAATTCTCCACGGTGATTCGAGGATCATTTATCATGCGAAATTGTCGAATGGTTTCGCACAAATGTTCTTCGTCATCTCCGACTCCAGAATGCAATACGATGATATCAGCGTGAAGTAAATCCGCGAATTTCTGGGAATCTTTCAGATTGTTGATATTATTTTCGAACGCATCTTTATTTCCAACATCTATTTCCTGAGGACGGTATGGAGCATGAATAACCGTCCGGATATCCTTCATTTTTTCTTCGACAATCGCGTGATTATCGTTGTAGGAATGGGGAATTACAATCAGCTGAACAAAGTCAAAAGTTCCGTCCTTCACGATTTTCAAAACCTTATCAACGAATTCTGGCTTCTTCGTAAAATCGATTGACTCCAAACATATTCCGAATTTTCTCATATCATTTCCTTTTATATTTTTTATTTAGCCAACGAAAAGAATCTCATCAAAGTTCCTACAATATACCACCGACTGGAAACATATTGAAGTCGTTTTTTCTTAAATATTGCCTCACATGCCAATTTTGCTGCTTCGTCTGGTTGGATCATCCAGAAAGTTTCGCCCTTCGCCATTGCGGTATCAACAAATCCTGGACGAATTTCTGTAAGCGCCAAATTGGGACAGTCTCTTTTGGCCACTCTTCTCATGTCGTCCATATATGTGATTTGATATGCTTTGGAAGCCGAATAGGCAGATTCAGAAACACCAGATAGTCCTGCGACAGATGTGATGGCGGCAATTTGTCCACTTCCCTTCGATTTGAAATAGCCGTATCCCCAGTCCATCATCGCTGTAAATACTTCGACGTTTGTTCGGATTACCGGCTGCTCTTGGGCGAAATCAAATTCCGGATTGATGAAACCAATACCGGCAGAAATGAATAGCAAATCCAAACCGCCCAAATCATCGACTATGGCTTGTAATTTACACGGCAAAGCCTCGATTTCATTAACGTCTAGCACACAGTCCATGTTATAATTTTGGATAAAGTCTTTTGAGTTTTATTCTCGCATTTGATGAGGTGAATTGCCAATTGATGGAAGAGGCGTTGGAATTTCTGAGAGTTACCCAATCGGCGACAGATTTG
>BNWK01000182.1 GCA_025998775.1 Alphaproteobacteria bacterium
AAAAATAAGGGAATTCAAAATTAGTACATTAAAGAAATTCACTGATAATAATGATGAGACAGGAAAACACCCAGAAGAAGAACAGGAGATACCAAAGGATCCAGTGGAAAAAATTATTTATGATGGTCTCATTCCAATTGAAAATAAGGGATTAAACTATAAACTCACACCCCAAGAAGAAGAGCAAAGAGAAGCTGTTAATAAATTCAACGAAGATCACACTCACGCACTGGAAATAGATAACAATAATATCTGGGTAGTTCATGACCCTCCAGAAAAATCAGTAATCATAGATAGAGCAGCACAAGAAAAACAGATAGCATTTGGTACGGGTCAGTTGGCCAGATTCAAAGTATCCAATGGTACCTACACAACCTATTTGATTTTGGACTTCACAACTGTAAAAAATCTTTGGGATCAAGTGATAGATCTTTGGATGAATAAGAAATATTGTGATCAGAATGTAGTCCAAGCAAATATGGCATACGGCGCTATAACACAAAGTGAGTTGGAGAGAGATGGAAAAACGGTATATGAGTATAGAACGCAGCCTGCTGAATTTGAGATGTCGTTTCGACACAGAACACCTATGATAATTAATGACAGGGAATCTGCAGAACTCTTTGCTGATCATGTCATTGCTCAAATTGGTAGTATCAGTGAAAGAAGAACTGAAGACACGAAAACAAAATACGTTTGCATTTATTCAATTTTGATAAATTTCTACCACGTTCAACTTGTTGGTAAGGACGTATATGGTATTGATTGCCCAGATTTTGCGATCTGTATATTTATTGCTTTAACGTACTTATTTCATCCTGATCAACCGAAGAAACTTAATAAGAGAGAACGTATTGCTCTGGCTACAGACTATTTCTTTAAATTTATGGGCAAGAAAAAACCAAGTAACACAAGGGAGATAAATAGAATTCTGAAAGCATATAAAGGATTCAATTTCGCATCAAAAAAGTATATAAGTAGATTGTGCAAAGTATTTCGAATCAACATTCAAACGTTCGAGTTGAAAGGAAATGGTTTTAGAAAAGGGGAAGAAATATGGGGTCCAGCAGATTATTTTGCATGTGATATTCAAGATGACGAAACAAGACTGCTCAATCTAAAACTAACTGTTGAGAAAAATGGATTCATTCACTGCAATTTTGTGGGTGAAGTGGAGAAACTAACCCATGTCGCGGTCTGCCCTGAATGCCATAACTATAGTAGGGATATTCGTAGATACGAAAATAAAATGAAGTTCAAAGATCATGTTGCTACCTGCAAGGGAAAAAATAAAGATGGTCCAAAACTAAAACTAAAAGACTCAATTCCTTACTGCCCTCACTTTCAAAAAAATAGTCTATATGCCTATATGTGGTGCAAAGGACTGGCGAAATATTACAAACATATCACCGATTACATCACTTTTGACTTTGAGACTGTTGAGGAACGGATACTCGGTTGCGCACAAGGGTCGACACAAATTGTTGCAAAAATTCACCCACACACAGTGGCGGCCAGCGTTGATGATAACAACTGTATATATTATGACGTCAGAAACGGTGAAGATTTCATTCACCAATTCATTGATTCCCTATTCAAACACGCAAGGATTATTGCAGATAGTAACGTGTACCAACCAATTCCAGGGGTTGACAAAGAGGTAATGGATAAAATTAACTACTACGCCAAGAATGAGGAGGTGTGTGTTTTGGGGTTTAATTCAGCAAAGTTCGATATGAATTTGTTCCTAAAACATCTCGACTGCGGCGATTGGAGTAACTGTCACTCTCAACTCTGATCAAAAAACTATTGCAGAAATTAAGGATAATGATGCGATTGCTGCTAATGCTATGCGGGCTGCGAAGCTGCAGAGAAAGAACGCCAATTTCAAGGCAAGATATGATGCGTTGTTTGACCGCGACATGGAGGCTCGTCTTGGAAACAAAGATCATCAATGGTCTGTGCGATTGCCTGCTAAGTCAGTTGGACAATATGAGAGAGGTGCGGACATTGGAATCAGAAAACCGGTTTCATTCGAAAACGGACCAGTAGGGTTTTCTACAAGTTCATCATACGCCAATATCAATCCGTGGGCGCCACCTCAATAATCTGGGCAAGAAAATCTTTAAATTCCTCAGGGATTTCATCAACATTTTTTCCAATTATTTTTGTGAAGAAAATCGGTATGACAATATTACTGACGAGACCTTGAGGATTCGCTCTTGACTTCGCAAACAATGAAATTGGTCTAAGTAATTCAACGACCGCATTGCCACCCTCATATCTGACGAATTTTGCTAAAGCACTAAAATTCCGACGTTGCTTTTTAAATAACTGACGTGTCTTTTCGAATGGAATATGAACGAGTAGAATGTTACCCGGTTCATAACTGTGCAATCCACTGACTGTTTGTCTTATTTTCTGGTCCTCTAACTGTTTCTGTTTCACCCTGATGTACGCGTTCTCAAGCTCAAAATCAGTTTGTAATTGTTTAGGGGTGAATCTGTTACCAAACGCAGAATGCACGGTATTGTTGTAAATTCTTACCGTCTCGAAAAAGATGTTTCTGTCGCTAAAATCTTTACCGCACAAATTACGGATAACCCTAATGACAGAGTCGACGAGTGAAT
>BNWK01000183.1 GCA_025998775.1 Alphaproteobacteria bacterium
CCCTGATGCTGTAGAGTCAGTGAGAAGAGTGTTGAGAAATACAAAGTCGTTGCATAAGGAAGCAAACACAAGAGATTTAAACGCTGCGTACCGCGTACCAGGCTACAAATATGTGAGAAGAAACGGATTCCTCACACTTGATAGGGATGGGCCACTCCTAGAGGTGGTCAGACGGACAGAGTCCTCGGCTTCGCCAGTTACGGACACACGTACCCCACCCTCGGCAGTGAATATGCAGATGAAAAATAAACTTGGGAACACAACGATCCTCAATGCAGACGCGGATGCGGACGATGATTCCATTAGTGAGGCTGATACTGATGATGCCCCGAAGTGGTCTGAGTCTTCGACAAACTCAACAATTTATGCATTAAAGCCTTTATCATCCTCTGCAAAGCCGGCTGCGACAAACCCCAGCATTGAAGAGCAAGTACTATCTCTTGCAAGAACGCACGCCCAACAAGCAGCTCAAAGACAAGCGGAAGCACAAGCAAAGTCAATGACAAAGTCGTTAATGAATGCACTTGCAAAAGAGGAAGAAGAGAAAATAAAGGAAGAAAGACGAAAACAAGAGATGGTTGCACGCGAGGAAGAACAGAAGCGCGAATTGAAATTGCGTGAAGAGGAGCAGAAGCGCGAGCAGAGACTTCGCGAGGAAAGACAACTGGCAGAGAAGAGTGAGCGGGAAAAGGCACAGCATCAGCAACCGCCATCCATGGAGGATTTAATACAATCATTAGCAATTACACATGCCGAACAAGAAGCGAGAGAACAGACGCAGAAGAAAGCGCAAACACTGATGCAAAGACTGATTCGCACATTATATCAAGATGTTGGCAAGCCCGCTGATGAAAGCGGTGACGAATCAATGACGACCAAAAAGCTTATGGAGTTCATGGACGCAATAATACAACAAAATGAGGAGTTATACGTCGAGATGCAGGACATTAAAGCCAGCATCGCTGTCCTCCAAATCAAATGTGCATGCAATTGCGAGATGACTGAAGCATTAGCAGAGAAGACAGCTGCCGTTGCAGAGAAAACGGATGAAGTTGCGGGGCAAGCTGAGGAAATCAACGACAAAATTGATGATATTCATAAACGAATAGACGTCAGCTGGTACGATGACGATGGAAATAGTGTGGGGGTCAAGAAAGCGGCGGCACCATCAGCAAGGCCAGCGGCGGTGCCATCGGTCAGCTTTGACGATGAGAGAACCAAGCTATTGGCATCGCTCTACGAATAAGGTCGGCGAGCTCTGCGCTAAAGGCGCTGAGTAGCGCTCCTTCAAACGGAGTCCATGCAGCGGTGATGAGTCATCAACCAAACAGTTGCCTCTGTGACTCGTCTATTTTCGGCAAGCATGGCAAGAGCCTCGTTCGTTACGTCAGCCTTAATTCTCACGTAAGTGTCAAAGTCAATCTCATCATCGTCATAATCGTACGCAGCATTGAAAGCATGCTCGATTTCAGCTCGTGATGTCACAACAGGATTTGATAGCGCTGTCATTGGTGGTTTTAGTACTCGTTAAAATTTTGAAAACTATTTTTGAAACGTTGAGGTTTTTGAAATGGAAAAGGAAAAGGAAATGGAAAAGGAAAAGGAAAGGAAAAACAATTACGCAAACGCGAATGCAAGTCGTTTAGGTATAATAGACCTCATACCTTGGTGATCACTATTATTCTAAGTACGCTGCTGAAGTGCGTTATTGTTAGTTAAAACGTGCCATTGTGAGACCAAAATGTGCCGCTTTAATTGGCAACCGACTGGAAGCCGTTATTTTTGCCGCGAAGCGGCTCAGACTGCGAAGCAGTATCCTGCTCTTCATTTACGGCTTTCGTCGAAGCTCAACACTATTGGCCACGTCGATTTTCGGCCGTAATGTTGATCAAAAGTGGTCATCGGCGATGAAAAAAGTGTCACTTTGGAAGACGTGATTGTGAGGCGTTTTTGTGGTGAAAATAGATGTTTTTCGTTGATGATGAAAAGTGTCACTTTCGGAGACGTGATTTTTGGCGATTTCGAAAAAGTGTCACGTCGAAAAGGGTCAAAAAAGCTTGTTTTCATGAAAATGTCGACCAAATCCCAAAAGACTACAAACCCTATACTATTACGTGGAAGAATAGCATTACAACCAAATGACGACAAGATTACACGAGCGTTATGCACCAATGAAACATACAAGAGAAACGTTAAATTCTGGTTGAAAGACAACACAAATTCGTATCACTTAACTAACTCCTATTGCATTGTTGATTCAATAATAAGAGTGATGAGAAATTTATGTGGACCACAATTCTCAAACCGCAATGTGTTCTTCGATGTTCTTCACATATATAACAACACTGTACACACAGCTTTCGGTAATAGGTTCACACCAAAACAGATGCAAGAAGATTTAGAATTAGAGCAAGCATACATTCGAATGAAACAGAAAGAGTTATCAGAAATAGAACTAAAGCAAACCATTAGTGGTATTGCAAACTACAATGCTGGTAATATACTCCTTGTTCACATTCCATTTGAGAAAACGCGTCAACTGTTGAAGAAGCAACGAAGAGACTTTAGTGCTCTTGCCCAATTTATTAGATACGAA
>BNWK01000184.1 GCA_025998775.1 Alphaproteobacteria bacterium
CTTACGAGGTGTTCATTGCCCTTCTCCAGGTCCTCCTTTGCTACGCACGGCAGTACTGCAACATGTGTCTGTCTGTGTGTGTGTGTCTGTCTGTCTACATATGTGTTTTTCTGAGTTTTCATATCTGTGTTGTTTGCTATTGTTTTTTTGTTTGTTTGTTTGTTTTTTTGTTTGTTTGTTTGTTTGTTTGTGTGACTTTCTGTGTCTGTCTATGTGTTCCTCAGTGTGGATGCCCGGCACGTGTCAGATGACGAGCAGTTCCTGAACCATCTGTTCCCCGAGGTGGACACATGCGTCGACAACCACAACCTCGCCGGGGTGGCAGACCCCCCTTCTGCCTCCACTGCTTCTGCATACACGACGAACACATACCCCGCCATCCTTGGCTTTTCTTCTTCTTCCTCTTCCAGTGCAAGTGCCTGGTCTGCCCAGGAGAGTGACTGCTTCTCTGTGGAGGAGACGAACATCGCGGCTATGCGCAAGATCGACTTCTGGCTCAGGCCGCTGCTCGACTCGGCCTCAGCTTCAGCCTCTGGCTCTGGCTCTACCTCTGCTTCTGCCTCTTCCCAACCGTACCCGCATACAGGGCATGGGCATGGGCACGGGCACGCACGCACGCACGCGCACGAGATGTACACGTCGCCCTTTCAGTTCCCTCACCAGGAGAGGCAGAAGGCGCTACTGCTCAGGTGTGTTTATACACTGGTGTGTGTGCGTGTGTGTATGTATGGGTGTGTGTGCGTGTGTGTATGTCGGTGGTGTTGGGTCTTCTGCTTTTTGATATCTGTGGGTTTCTGACATATACATTCTGTTTTTCTTTGTGTATGTGTTTATGTGTGTTGTGTGTGTGTGTGTACGTGTGTATGTGTGTAGACTGTGCATAGCCCCAACCTATGAAGTGTTCATGAGCGACCTCACCGACTACCAGAACACGGGCGTACTCACACCCTTGCTCTTCCCTGAAGGCGAGCCGTACTTCGAAAGCACTCTCGCTAGTCGGTACGAGGGTTCACAGCTGCTGCTCACCCCGCCCCCTTACGCCGTCGCCCCGCTGTGCACTCCCGCATACACGCCTATAGCTCGTATGCGGTCGCGCTTCCTGGAGTACTACTTCAACACACGGCCGGTGCCTTTTCTGTGCGAGTATTTTCTCTCGCCGGACTCTACTGCGACGGCTGCCTACCACACCTACGTTCACCCGGGCTTTGCGACGCCGCTGCTGTCCTTCCCGTACTCCTCCAGCGCCACCATCACAGCACTCACACCCTTCTCCAACACCTTCACCCGTCTGCGCACCCTCGCCGTGTCCTCCTCCCTTGCCCAGGACTTCGCCGGCTCCTCCTCCTCCTCTTTCACGGCAGGGGAGGCTGAGCAGACGTGGCTGCGTCCGCTGTTCGACATCAACAGTGCCCCGCTGTGTCTGCCGGTTATCACAACGCCTGAGCCGACGTTTACGCAGGATTATATGTACGATTTGATGTCTTTCCACCCCCTCAACAACAAGGCGCTCATGTGCACGCAGCCGTTATTGTCTATGGTCACACGCAACCTCAATGTGCACCTTGATGGTATTGTATTGTATACATGCATATTATGGAAGACACTATGTCCATTTCTATTGTATGATGATGTGTGTGTGGATTGGATACGTGTGTGTGTGCAGATGCGTACATATGAAGAAACATATGAACTCCGAATGTACTGTTGTGTGTGCATATGTGCTGCACTTTATCTCTTCATTCATTGAAACAGAGATGACTAGTGGGAGGAGGATCAATCTGCACAGAGAGCCTCCTCCTCTCCCTCCTCCTCACAAGACCCTGCGAGGGGTGGCAGCAGCGCAGAGTGGTGGTGCTATGCGGCGTCCAGGCTCCAGTCTCTCTGCAAATCCTGGTGGTGGTGCACATGGAGGTGCAGTTGCCGGTTCAAGTGCAGATGCATGTGCTGTGAGCGTGAGTGCTTGTTCAAGTGCGGGTGCGAGTGGGAGTGCGGGTACGGGTACGGGTACGGGTGCGGGTGCGGGTACGGGTGCGGGTGCGGGTGCGGGTGCAGGTGCGGGTGCGGGTGCTGGCACCTCTGGTGGAGGTGGGAGTGCATCCACATCGTCAGGAGGTGGAACCACTGCTGCACCTGCCAAGCAGTCGGGACAGGCGCAGGCTTCAGGACCCCAGCAGCTCTATCCTCCCACTCTTATGGAGCCGACTGTCCTCTCCTCTTTCTCGTTCTCTCTACCTTCTGCATCCTCCTCCTCCTCCTCCTCCTCCTCCTCCGATGCCCCGCTGCTCGTGCATGACTCCTCGTTCATCAGCGAACTGTGCAGCATTGCCTTTGGCAAGCAGCTGTACGTTTGCGGCATGGCGCGCTGGTCTCTCTCTGTTACCTCCAACATGGTCGCCATCCTCCTCAAGAAACCATTGCACTCCACAGACTCCGAGACATTGCAGGACGTGGGAACGGGAAGTGGCACCAGGGCTGCTGGCACGGCTGCACAGTCAGGAGCAGGCGTGTCGGGTGTCCGCGCAGGTGGCAGTGGTGGCGGCGGCGGTGGCGGCGGCGTTACCAACAACACCATCGGGGCAACAAGCGA
>BNWK01000185.1 GCA_025998775.1 Alphaproteobacteria bacterium
TGCTAAAGCCATTCATCAAATTCGAATACGTGGAACTTGGCACAAGGCCGAAATAACCAAAAAAACGAAAGATATTTTCAAAAAAATCAAAATAGACAGGTTAACTTGAAGCGGGGTTAGGGTTTAAAGTTGCTTTTAGATGCGCTACTGGCTCTTGCAGGAGCATTGGGCTGCACAGCAAGTTGTTCGTTTAAGCTCGGGAGAATTGCATCATGGTTACCTTTCCCTGTGTTTTCTGTTGCTTTTGTTGCTTTTGCGTATGTTTCTTTTTCTTTTGTCTGAGCACGGATAATATCAATAGGAGCTCGTCCATCACTAGATTGGCCTGTTCCGGCGTTACTTTTAGAAGCCGAAGCAGTAGCTGAAAAAGAAAGCGAATTTGAAGAAGAACATTCTCCGTCATCTTGAATCAAAAACGCTATCAATGAAGTGCTACATAATAAAATTTTCTTGTTCATAAGCTCGTCCTAAGGTAAAAAACGTATTGTATAACATTTTGCAAAATTATGCAACAGAAAAGCAATTATCACGCAGTGAGTTTTTAGTGACGATTGGAGCTTCAAATAAGGAGAAACAAAAAAACAAACGGCCACCTATTTATCTAGAGGCAAATCATTTTTTCTTTTCTCGTAGCGTTAGTTCTGTAATTCCATAAGCGCCGAGTAGCCCTTGAATAATTGCATCGATGTAATCTGGTGTGAAATACATCACAACGGCGGCAATAATTGCGATAGTTCCTTTGGTTTTTTCGCTCAAAATTAAGTCTTTTAGCATGATTTTCCTCCCTTTAACTATATGCACGATTGAGCCAGCCATTAATAAACGTTTGTTGTGATGGACTGATATTTGCAATCAATCGATAATATCCAGCAGCCTCGGATTTCAGAGCGGCCAGCAGGTCGGTGCTGTCAGCGTTGTTGATGGCTTTCAATGTGACTGGGCCGACAATTCCATCTTCAGCCACTGAAATTCCAGTGGATCGCAGTGCTCTTTGAATCAATTTGTTCGCCTGTGGTATTCCAACATTCACGGCCAGATCGAAGGCTTTCAGCGCAACATTTTCGTCGTCAATGTTTTCATATTTGCCTTTCAACCAGAAGTCGACGAAATAAATCTGTCGAGCTTGATCTTGCGTCAGTTTTTTTATGTCCAGATGCGGATAGCTGCGTTTTGAAATGCCGTACTTTGTCTCTCCTCCAGTGTCTGCAGAATTGTTTGAGTATCCGCCTTCATGATGCATGAGATACTCAAAAGCCTTCAAAAATTTAGTGCTTGCAGCACCTGCGTTTATGCTTCGATCTGGTTGCATTGTATGTCTCCTTGTAATTGCAAAAGTAAAACGGGTCCAGCGTCACGCTGGTTTGAGCATGTAACTGAGGTTGTAAAGCCACTAGCACTCAGCGTGTTGCACATGCGTAATGATCCAGTTTGTCGGAATTTTCTTTTTAAAACCAAAGATAATAATTGCCGATTCCGCAAATAATTCTGGCATTCCTCGTGTGCTGAAATTGAACGTGAGGTTTTCTTTTTCAATGCGTTTCAATTTGGCTTCAGCTGCTTTTTTTGCTGATTCTTCGTCGTTTGCGACCTCTTTGATCTCGTAGACAGGCTCTCCGTCGCCGACTTTTGCTTCTTGATATGTGGCGTTTTTCTTGTCGTACCATTTTGTGACGACGGATCCGTAACTTTCGCATTCGCGGAATTCACATTTGTAGTTGGAAACATCTCTTATATATATTGTACACGATGGCAAAACGAGTCCTGAAACCGACAAAGTTCGCATATCCGGCGCAAACACCAGAAATCCGTTGGACGGTTTTGCGACAGCTCCGTATTGTCCGGCCAAACGAGTCAGCAAATTCAAACTGCTCTCGCCAAATTGCTCGATATTATCGAGTTTGATATTGGCGAATTCCTGCGCGACAGCTGGTTTGAGCCCTTGCGATGTAGCAATTTTTTCTACTAATTCGCCGATAGTCCCAGAAAAAGACTCTGATATTTGAGATCGTAGAGAATTGTTGATGGCGTGCGCTCGAATATGCATTACTTGCCGCGGTCCTTCGACTGAAACTTCTTTCAGAAAATAATCGCCGATTTTTATGATTCCAGTTTCTTTATAACCAAGAGAAACTTCGATTTTTGCTCCAGATTGAGGCAATGCGATAGCATCGTCGAAGTCATCTAAAACAATTTCGCATGAATCGCTTTTAAATCCAGCTTCGTCGTTGGTCGAGATAGAAATCAGGTGTTTTCTAATTGTCTCCGTTGAGTCAGATCCATTGATTTTCACGATAAAATCCGGTGTTTTTAATCCCATAACCGCACCTCTCGATTAATTTGCTGTTTTTCAAGCACCGGAAGCTTGATCTGCACACCTCTTGGTAGGACGTAGTCGAATTTCACCAAATGCGGATTGGTCTGCAACACCTGGTGCACAGCGTCTGACGTGCCGTAATATTTCCAGCAAATGTGATCTAAAACATCGTTATCTTTGGTTGTATAAATCACCATTTAATCAATCTCTCCAATAAATTGCTGGCCACGCTCAAAAATCCTGATAAAGTTTCGCTACT
>BNWK01000186.1 GCA_025998775.1 Alphaproteobacteria bacterium
TTAGACGGTGCTCTGATTTCGTACCCTGATGAAGGGGATCGTTACGAAGGATCTGCGTGCGTGGGAGTACCACATGGAAGGGGGGTGTGCAGATACGGTGATGGAGGACGGTACGAGGGATGGTGGGTGAAAGGGAAGAGGCATGGGAAAGGATCCTACATGCACTCGGATGGAGAAAAGTATATAGGAGGATTTGTGAATGGAGTAAAAGAAGGTCAGGGTATTCTCATGTATGTTGATGGAGATATTTATGATGGGGAGTGGAGTGGAGATAGAAAGAATGGGAAAGGAACGTTCACACGAGTAAGTGGTGATAGATATGTTGGAGAATTTGTGAACAACTTCGCGGAAGGTAATGGTATTATTTCGTTTGCCTGTGGAAGTGTTTATGATGGAGAGTGGAAAAGGGGTAAAGTACATGGAACGGGAACGTACACATGGCCTAACGGTGAGAGCTACACAGGAGAGTTTGTGAATGGACTACGTGAAGGTTATGGCGTTTACGTGTTTGCTGATGGCAGTAGATATGAAGGACAGTGGAGTAATGGTAAAAAGCATGGAAAAGGAACACCGACAAAACTCGATGGTGAAAAGTTTACAGGAGAATTTGTGAATAACGCATTTCTGAGATAATAATAGGGAGAATGAGATGAGGATGGTGGGAGGGATGTTTAGAGATGGGATTTAATTGACGTTTTTTTTGTTTCAGGGAAAGAAATAGTATTACTATTTGAAAAAGGAAAGAAAGGAAAATGTTATATACCATTCTGTTCTATCTTTTCCCCACCCCATCATCCGTGGTGCTCATTCATATCTGACTTTGCCGATAAGTGGGAAGGACTTCTTTCTCTTCTTCCTTATTTCTCACCTGTTCACTGATATTGATAGGAAGATAGAATCTCCTGAGTGTGATATGCTTAGACTGATTGAATCAATCAGTTTGATGCGCAGAACATCTTCAGTGTGCCACAACAACGACTCAGGCTTCTTCTGAACGCCGCCCGAAAACTATAAAGAAAATAAGAAAGAAATGAAGAAAGCATAATTTGGGGGTTGGCTGAAGATAATGATGAAAGAAAAGAAGAGATGTTATATTCGAAACGGGCAACTCCAAGCCGACCCAATGCTGCCTGTTCTTCTCCCACCGCCAATATTAAAGTAAAGCAATCGAACTCTCGAACACCATACACATAAACACATACTCATACGGACATATACACACGTACACAGGCACAAACGCATGTACACAAGCACACAATCTACTCAAGCACTCACAATCAAAGACACACACACGCCCACACACACACATATATATATAAACACACACACATACACACACACATACACACCCACAAAAACACACACACACACACATGCACGTATACCCAGACACGCAAAGCAACACGCGCCTTTTGACACACAGCACCACACTGAACAGCAACAAGCATCTCTTAACACCCAGCGTCAAGCAGCAGACCATTCCCTCCTTCTTACCTCCCTTCACTCTTTCTCTTTCTTTCCCCCTCCTTCTCCCTTTCCTTCTCCCCCGCTTTCTGTGTGTGTGTGTATGTGTGCATGTGTGTCATTCTAATGCTTTCATTGCCAGTCGCTAACAGTGTCCTGACTGTCACGGAATAGTACGTGTTTGTGGAACACCTGGACTCAGTATTACACTTGAACGGCATTGACGAATTGTGTCCACACAGACGTGTGTGTGTACCCACACATCCAACCGGAATTCACACCCACTTCCAAAAAAATAAAAAGAGAAAAAAGAAAACTGCTACTTAAGTAGTAGTTTGTAAGTACTCCCTGCATGCATGTTTACTTTCTTGTTGCAGCTACTACATTCGACGCCGGTGTGATGTGATCCAAAGGCGAGTCTGGCTTTTGGTTACGGTGGCTAAGTCTGTTGTAAGGAGAGGGGGAGTGGGCATTCTGTGCCAGTGATGGCAATCAGAAGTTTGATATGATGTGTGGATACTTTATCAGAGAAAAACGAATTTTATATACGTAATCAAATTCATTTCTTTAATCAAGTTCTTCCTCAATTTTTCTTTCTCCCTTTTTCTTTTTTTTTGTATGTGTTTGTTTAAAGTTTTATGGTTAGTACCTACAAAAGCTTGGAAGATGTGGTGACAAGGTGCAGACAGGACAGACAGGGCAGATAAACACACAGATAAACAGATACACGGACAGGATGTGCAGACAGGTGAAGTGGAATGCAAATGGTAGACAGATACTCATGTAGCAGCCTGTTTTTCGAAAAACTACAAACACATAAATGCACACACACACTCACACTGGTGCAGCAGCAAGTAGCACAGGTAGAATGAAGAAGGGTAAGAGAAAGGAAAAAAGAGAGGTAGTTACACACATGTAGTAGAGCACATGTCCATTAACTTTCACCTTTCCCTCTTCTTCCCTTCTCCCTTTCCATCTCCCACGCTTCCTTTCTCCAAAACTCAGCATCAAACTCTGTTTCGCCCGCCCCCTGTTCTTCTCTTTCTAATCTCCTTAATTCTCAGAGTTCGCCTGTGCGATGCTTTAT
>BNWK01000187.1 GCA_025998775.1 Alphaproteobacteria bacterium
AACAGCGCCTTGCGAGGAACCAGCAAAGAGACAAGGAACGCAGGGAAAAGGAAGAAGGTTGTGGGTTATTTTGGGGAGGATTAAGAGGGGGACCCTGAGCTACTTGTCCAGGCTGTAACCATGTCCCAGGCGGTAGGGGAGTGGTGTATCCCGGGGGTATTTGCTGCATGTAGTTGTTTAGATCGATCCCCGGTGGTGGTGGCGCTGATGTATAAATGGGTTGGTTCTGTGGATTCGGTCTTTGAGGATTAGGTTGTTGTGGGTTAATAACTTGGGGTAAGCCCTGAATAGCTTCTTGTACAAAGGACATTTACATCAGAAAAGAAAGTGTTAACGGTTTTTTATGAGAAATTAAAACCATGTTCCATGAAGTGAAAAGTACACAGTGTGCCTGTCCCTGTCCCTTAGATCCATGTGCCCCAAGACTAAGTGAGATAGATGAGGTCATAAATTACGAGATGGGTGATATAGATGAAGTAGATAAAAATGCCGATGAATTACACACAGTGATTCACCCTAGTATAAAATTCACTTTGAACTCCTTGAATGTGTTAGTAGGGCAGACTGGTAGTGGCAAGAGTAGAGCGGTGTTTAGAGAGATCAGTAAGTTGAAGTATATAGAGAACAATCCTTATCATGAATTTATATACATATGTGACGAGGACAATGATAAGACATATGTTAAGTATAAGGCAATGATACCTGTGCCGATTACTAAGATACCGTATAAGGACGCTTTTCAAAAGCTGTGTGAGATAGTGAGGGTGAAAAACTGTCATGAGAAAATGTTGGCTGAGATGAAATCAAAATCCGAGACATTGAATGAATTAGAAAAGGCTGAGGTGATGAGATACCTTCAAATAAAAGACTTGAAGACACCTATTTTACATACCCTGATACTGTTCGATGACGCCACGGACGTTTTCCAGAATCCTAAGTGTGAACTGAATTGTCTCTTTTTACGCAACCGGCATCATAAATTTACATATTTCTTTAATGTCCACGGATTTACAAGGGGAGCAGTGCCAATGCATGTAAAGAAAAATATGAGATCGTTATGGTACTTCGGTGGTTTTACTCGGTTGGACTTTGGTTGTAGTTTTCAGCAGATGAAGTCTCCCATTGATCGGGTTAGCTTATACGAAAAATACAAAATGCTGCCTAAGCGTGACGTCTTGTTCTTTGATTACACCGATGATGGGACAAGGATTGAGATATTGCATCTTAGTCATGTTGATGGAAAGACAGAGTGGATAGGTGGACCCCCGCCTTTACCAGATTCAGATGACTTAGAATATAAAAATGGAAAAAAGGAGGAAGAGGAAAAAATAAAGGAGGACAAGAAAGTGAAAGTAGATAACACTAGTATACAACTTTTGAGGGGTCTTTAAACATATGTAGAATTTGGTATCCTACTTCTTCGACGTAGTCTTCTTGATTGATAATCCTCATAGTCATCCTGTTCGTCGTCCAAGTCCTCTGGTTGAATTTCACCTCTTGCTAACGCTTCTCTAACTATTCGCTCTGTCTCTCTCTTTCTTTTTTGGGAATCTATTGGCTGAGATGATGATTGGGATACGGGTTTTGACTGAGCAACAGGTTTGAGTGTTTGTTGAGGTGGTGTTGGGGTAGGCTGTTGTTGTTGTTGAGCGTATTGCTGAAATTGTTGAAAAGCCATTGCATATTGTTGGGGAGTGAACTGCGGATATGGAAAGGAAGGAGGGGAAGGAGATAAGGGTGAAGAAGAAGAAGGAATAGGAGGAGGTTGCGATGAAGGAGGGGTAGCTGTAACTTTCTTTGCCTTTGCTACCGGTCCTACTTTTTCTATTATACCACTTAGAAACTCTTTGTCTTCGATTAGATTTTTATTCAGTAATTTAATGGCCTTCCTTTGTTCGGGGGACGCTCTCTGTTTGAACTCCTTTTGCTTTTCTCGGTAGGCTTTGAGGTAGTCCTTTTGTTCTTGGGTCATAGGTTTTTTAGGAGGCTGAGGTTGAGACATTTCATTTCGGGAAAAAAAGAGAGAAAATTACTCTACTTCTAAAAGAATCTTCTGCAGCTGTTTTATTTTTTCTTCTACGGATCTACGACAAGGATAGGAGGTTGAGGAGGAGGAGGAGGTTGGGATGTTATAGTTGAAGGAGGTTGGGAAGGACAAGGGACAGTGACAGTTTTAAGGACATCAGCAGCGGTGGTGCATGTCTCAGCTACTATTCGATTATCAGGGACTTTCACATTTTTTGGCTCTCTTGGTTTTCTCGGCTTCCTTGGCTTCTTTTCCTTAACTTCTGTCGCTGGAATTACGGATTCTGTTTGAGGCTTTCCGACAAAGTTCGGGGAATTAGGGTTAGTAGGGTCCCCTTGGTCCACTGGGATATCACTTTTCTTTTTCCCTGGTGCTCTCGGCTTTTTCTCTTTCGGTGGAGGAGGAGGGATCTTAGCTTCTACATCGGTTAATATTTTTGTAATGAAGTCTTTGTCAGTGATTATATTTTTGTTTAGGAGTTTGACGATTCTTAGTTGTTCATTGAGGACAGTGTTCTTGAAG
>BNWK01000188.1 GCA_025998775.1 Alphaproteobacteria bacterium
GAGCGTCCGGCGCAGATCAGGTTTTCACAATTAATGAAGGAAAAGCCCACGTCGACGGCTACGAAATTGAGTTGGCGCATTCTCTAAGAGTCAGATTCGACAACGAAATTGATACCGAAACAATAGAATCGGATCCATATGTTTTTGAGCCGAATGCGCAGGGAGTCATGACCGTTCAGCTAAATCATTTTCCTCTGGCATCTGTAACTTCGGTAGATGTGACGACACAGAAAACTGTAAACTTGACTCATGGAAGTTATAGTGGCGCGCTTGATCCGATTCCTTCAACTTCTGTGCTTGAAATTATCCTTATAAAACAAGGTGGTACTGTTTATACAAAAAGCACAGATTACAAATTAACATCTGGCCAGGTCGATTGGTCTCCGGCTGGAGCAGAGCCTGCGCCTGGAAGTACCTACGAAATCACATACAGACATCGAGCAAGAGTTGAGCCTACAAATATAACAGACACAGGCTTTGATATTTCAGGAGCTGTTGACGGTACAATGGTTTTGGTGACTTACTCCTGGAAAAAGCCGAGATATGACTTGATAACAATTGATTCCGAGGGAATTGTGCGACGCATAAAAGGTCTCGCACATGCTTGGACTCAGTCAATTCCAAAGGCTCCGAACGGGCAATTGGTGCTTGCATCGGTTTTTCAAAAATGGACAACTAATCAAAAACCAAAAGTCACGAACAGCGCAGTTAAAGCCGCGCATATGGTTGATATCGAAGCTCTCAAGGACATGGTTCTGAATCTCTATTATTTAATGTCACAAGAACGTCTGAAAAATGACGCAAACGCTAGCGATCCAAGCACGAAAAAGGGAATTTTTGTCGATCCATTTTTCGATGACGACATGCGCGATCAGGGAATTTCCCAAACCGGAGCAATTGTCGATAAATGTCTGACTTTGCCGTTGCGTTCTGAAGTTCAAGACCTCGCCAAGGATCAAGCCGTCTATATGTTGCCCTATGTGCTGGAGCCGATTATATCGCAGGAGTTGCAGACGGGCAGCATGAAAATTAATCCATATTGCGCATTTGATCCGATTCCGGCGGATCTGCACGTTACGCTAAACATCGATCACTGGACAGAGGTTGAAACGCAGTGGTTGAGTCCAATTACCGAGAGATTCACTAGAGTTGTGTCATGGATTGCTCCAACTACCACAGAGACTAGTACGAAAACTTTAGTCTCAAGTACGAGCAAAAATGCTGAATTCATGCGGCGGATAACGCAAAAAATCAGAGTCGAGGGACTGAAACCAGGCGAGCAAATTACAACCATAGAATTTGATGGAATTCCAGTAAATGTGGAGGCAGCATGATTTTTAAGGAAAAATATGAAATGAAACCTACTCTGATATTTCAAGCAATGTTCGCATACGGTGCAGCGGAGAGCGATAGCATTAATTGCCTGCGGAGGCTCTCCGCATGTCAATAACAGCTAATAATCAAGGAGTTGCTGAGGGAAGTATGACTGTACCAGAGGGAGTTCCAGCTGGCAAAGTGCTCGTTCGAGTTGTAGGAGATCAAGGCAGTGTCGGCACCACAACATATACTGCAAGTGGTACAATTACAACGCAATCGAGACGAACCGTCACAACTGTTATTACCACATATGATCCTCTGGCGCAGACGTTTATGCTATCTGAAGGTCGTCATGTTGCAGCTGTTGATCTGTGGTTTAAAAACAAGGGCACGTCTAGAGTTTTAGTTCAAATTCGAGAGACAACCGTTGGAATTCCAAATCAAAATGTCGTTGCTCAAGGATATGTTTATCCAGCCAATATCAACGTCAACGGAACTCATACAAGGATTAATTTCACTTCAATTTGGCTGGATGCGAACGTTGAATATGCAATAGTAATTCTCACTGACGATCCAGAAACATCTGTCGCTGTGGTTGAGTTGGGAAAATTCGACTCAATTCACAATACATGGATCGCAAAACAGGCGTATCAAGTTGGAGTTCTTTTATCATCGAGTAATGCAAGCACTTGGACAGCGCACCAAGAGCTTGATCTCTCGTTTAGGTTGTTGGCTTGCAAGTTTACGGAAACTGAAAATCAGATAAATCTTGGAACAATTACAGCTCATGAAAATACGGATTTGCTGACACTTGCAAACATCGAACGTGTTTCATCCGAAACTGACGTTGAATTCATATACACGGATTCAGACGGAAAAATCAACACTCTTGCGGAAGATATGCCGGTGCAACTCAAGGAAAAAATCGATGGCACAATTTCCGTAAAAGCTAAGCTAAAAGGAACACAAACGCAATCTCCGGTTATATACCAGGGCGTGCAGACTGTTTTGGGCACCATCGATGAAACCGGTGACTATGTTACACGCGCAATTACTGCTGGAACGAACGTAAAAGTTTCGATTACATACGAAAGTTTTACACCTGGAAATTCCAGCGTAAAAGTGTATTTGCAAAACACGGATACAACTTGGACGCTGGTTGATTTGAACACAGGAACTCCCGTTGGCGACTCTTGGGAAGAGCACAA
>BNWK01000189.1 GCA_025998775.1 Alphaproteobacteria bacterium
ACTAACTGTCTGTTCTTTCAAATACAATGGAAAGATAGTTATTTATCCGTTGTTTGTAACCTCCACGCATGGTGAAAAGCACATAATCCAAGAAACCTTCCAAGCTCCCAGTTTTTTGTCCAATCAACCTGATTAATTCATTAACCACAGTGGATTGTTTTTTTTTCGTTAAAGACTCCATTTTAAACTTCTCCAAATCAGTTTTCAAGACCAAGTCGTCCAAGCTCATTGTGTGTACTCAGAGAGAACAAAAGAATCTCAATTTACTCCACGCAGGATGCGAATTGGAAGATATTTTATTCAATAAAAGTGCTTATCTCTTCAATACCTACAACCCCATAATGACACCAAGCTTAGTAAATTGTAACTGAGTAAATTATTGAAAATACAAAAATTTTTTTTTTCAAACAGGTTTGGATATAAGCAGATTGGAAATACTGTTCTGTAGATCTGTTTTTATCCAGACTTCACTGTAATTTTTAATCACACTGTAGTTCGGTAAAGACAAAAGCAGATTGTTTTAGACTTATATAATATCCTTGTTACAAACAGAACATGGGACCTTGCATTTTTTATTTGTTCCTGATACGTTTTTGTTTCGTTTGCGTTGTTTGCGTTGTATTTGAGGTTTTTGTATTGAAAATTTTGAACTTTTTTTTTTTTTAAGGGGAATGGCTTTAGGCAGAAATAGCTATAGGCAGATTGGGTTGGCTACAATGGGGATCTGCTTATAGCCGAACTTCACAGTAACGTGGCAAACAGACTGAAGTGCAAGTTTGGATGGAGATTTGATTGCAGCGTTTGTGTCTGGTTATTTCTTTTCTCTCCTTACAAAACTTTTTTTCACAAAACTTTCCATTGGCTTAGTGACGTTGTATTTTTGAGTCCTTATTGACGAAAACTTGTCAAAAACTTCACTTTTTCTGTGGTATTCTACCCCTTCAAATCTTCTTCTTTTTTTTCCATGATACTCGTTTCATTTCAAGTCTTCTTTCTCCCGTTCATATTATACTTCAGATAGCAGTGACTTTTCCACCATCCTGCAGCCACTCCTCCCTCACTCGTATCCAGTACTCAATTACTAATATGTTCTGGTTCACTGTATTAATGCTGGAGATGTTCGCCCCAGCGCTTTTTCACATTCTTACGCGTGCACTTCAACTAGTTGCCCTCCTCCTCACCACATTTTAATTTCACACCTCATTTATTGTGCGCTGCCTTTATGCATAGTTGGTGTGATAGGTTGCGAAAGATGAATGTTCGAACTGAATCAGTCTGTCCCAACTCTGGTTTGATGAAGATAACTACTCAAACTCATTTTTTTTTACCATTGCACAGAGTCACACACAGTCTGCCCGCGTCTGTGCTTTCCATGTGCGAGTCTATGCGATGCTGGAGTCTGAGAGTGTTCTAAATTGTTTGAATACAGTTATTTCCAAAATAAAATTGTTTTGATTCGAATTGTTTGACCCTACCTGTCTTTATGAACCCTTCCTCCTCCTCCGTTCTGGTTCCTTTCATTTTATTCTATGCATTTTGTGACTTTTTTCATCCGCTATCAACACCGTTTCTTCTTCTTACGTCTCCTCCCTCCCCTGTCCTCCACATGCATGCTTGTTCTGCGGTGGTTTCAGCGGAACTGCAGGGCATGACAGTATTGATTGCATTTGTCTTACTGGACTTCTTATCATCCGACAGGCTGGAATCTCTCAAAATTGTGAGGATGGTTGCAGCAGAACCATGCATGTGGAGATCATGAACGAATGCTGCCGAACCATGTTCTGAGCATATGAGTCTTCCTGTGACTTTCTGTAGTATGGGAATGACGGAACATAGGACCACGTGCATTTACACACACTTGCATGACCTGATCAGATTTGTTGTGAGTTTTTTAGTTCAAGCCCATCCCTCTGACATGTTCAGTCTCTTCAGTCGGAAGAGTAGGTGTGAAGTCGCTGAATATTGGTCTTTGAGAGCGGATATTTTGCGTCATCTTGTCATTACTCATTCTCGCATTACCAGGTTAATGCTTTATTTGTACTTTCTGAAGGCAGCTTTGAGTGAATCTGCATGCGTATGCAAGCAACAGTTATACTAATCAGCCGAGTCCTGGTGTGTTGGTTGGGTGCTGACTGGTGTTGATAAATTCTGACAAAGACGTCAGACATTGGATTTATGTGTGTGAATCCGTTGCATTTGTATTGTATGGCAAACTTGATGATGCACACTTGCAGATCCATGAAACAGTCTCATGTGCGATCTGCCCATTCCTTGGGCGAACCGCGGACGAGTCTCAATCCAGATCGTTTTTCTTTTTGGGGACCGGATTGCTCTCTGTGACGTATCTTCTCACTCCATTTCCAGTATCTTCTTCCGTGTTCATGCAAACCGCGCACGCTTCCTCTCCCATCAGCGTTACTGTGACTCGACCACTCTTTTTGCCATCATCCAGCATGGTCGTCCGCAACTCACTTATGCCTTGCATTCCACCCCTCTGTGTGTCCAAGCTCACTGCAG
>BNWK01000190.1 GCA_025998775.1 Alphaproteobacteria bacterium
TTAGGGAAATTGAAAACAAACTTAACAATCGACCGCGGAAAGTGCTAAACTTCAAAACTCCTCGAGAGGTCTTTGTGGCAAATCGGATTGTTTCGCTACATGATGCACTTCGTTTCTGAATGGGCGAACAACTTGATGGTGATTTAGAAATGTTTTGCAAACAAAACAAATTTTCAAAACGCTACGTTCAACAGGTGTTGAAACTAAACTTGCTCAGTCCCAAAATCAAAGAAGCAATCCTTAACGGAAAGCATCCAAAACACCTGCTGTTGAGAGATCTGGTGCGAAAACCATTCTCCTACATTTGGAAAGAGCAGGAAAAAATGATGGGGTTTTAGGAAAAATAAGCAAGCTACATAATATCAATTTGTATAGTGGAAATAACTTTTAAGTTTTCTAACATAGAATCGTATTTAATATTGGCTTTAAAATATCAACAATGCCGCTTTCAAATTCATATTTTTTGTTATTTTCGAGTAAATTCTTTAATGAGTCCTTATTAATAAATTCAGAAGAAATATCACCTTTTTCATAATTCGAAACTATTCCGAGAATTAAATTCTCACATACTTTGGATTCAATTGGGACATTAAAATGCCCCTTTTTTCTGCATAGATCATACCACTTTATTACGGTTTCTGCATCAAAATGTAAAATATAAAAATCTTCAAAGGAAAAACGATTAAAACAAAAGGTTAACAATGGATATTTTTGAATAAAATCTTCATACTTATCCTTGTTTTTTTGCTCATTTCTTTCGTATACATCTTTGTCTACCCATATTATTAGTTCTCTATTTTGATACGCTGTTTTCTTTTTTAAATACCCTAATTCTTGTAATTTTTTTTTGATTACATTGAAGTGTCCACCATCTGTCGATACTGGTGAAAAAATTATTTTTATACTATTCTCTTTCAAAAAGCGATTTATCTGATTTAAATAGGCGCTTTCAGATCTTCCTTCGCAAACAACTTTTATGATTCTATTTACTTTACACATGGGCAACCTAAATATATGAAAAAGGAATGCCAGAAAAACGTCCTTCCAAATATTGTTTGCGAAAATCCGTAGTGTTTCTGACTCCATCAAAGTCGCAGAGTCTTTTTATTACAGTTCCCTCTTGCAATGTTTTATCTACTATTGCGACATCCGACAGCTTAAGTAAGCCATAATCTAATATATCTGTTGTATGGGTTGAAAATATAATCTGCGCTTTTCGAGAATTATATGATTTGTTTTTAAACATGTGAATTATTTCTTTTAAAAGTAATGGATGTAACGATGCGTCCAGCTCATCTACTATTATAGGTCTGCCGCCCTCAATGGCAACTCTAATCCACGAGATCAAACCTCCCAATAAAATTTGTGTGCCTCGAGACTCGTCAATAAAATCAAACTCGATTTCTTCATTATTTATATCTCTATGGTATGTTTTTATCTTGCCAATTTTTTTACCTTTTGCTTTGGAATCGTCTAGCATTGATATGCCAACCCATGATAGATCAACATCTAATTTTTTAACAATTTCTACCATTTTAGAAAAATCTTCATGAAAATGAGAAACATCACTTCTAAGCCCAAGTTCTTTTGGATTATTATTCCCAAACATGATTATACGATCTATATAATCAAAAGCATTGCATACATCACGACTGAGCCCTGGAAATCTCGACCGAACCTTTAATAAAAAAGGTTGCCTTTGATATATTTTGTTGTCTAAGCACTCTACTTCGAAAGTTTTTTGTAAAAGCTCTGCGCTGTACTCTTTTGTTGCAATTTTTTTAAAGTCTCGAGCATGACCTTCAATAGAAAAAAGCGTCTCACCATTTTTAAGAAGGGTTTCCATTTTTATTTCTTGATTATCATATTCTATACGGTAACTATATTCACACTGTTCTGCAAAAAAAGCTATTTCAAACACAGTCGTAGAAAACTTTTTATTTAATCTATTTGGATAAAACAAATTTTCAAGCTTACTTTTAATGCCGAATTTATCTTCGCTCTCAACTGTTAATCCTCTAAAATCTCTCAATGCATTTAATATATTGCTTTTTCCGCTCGCATTTGCGCCGTAAAACGCCAGGCAGGCGACATATCTGCGTTTATCATCTTTATCGTTGTTAGATGGACTGAAAAAATGGTAATTTTCAGTTTCTAAATAACCGTTCGGAGCCTTCCCTTCTGCAAAAGAAAAGTCTACCTTCAACTCTAGGATAGAACGGTAATTTCTAATAAAAAACGACGATATCATTTTATGCTTCCTCATATATTGTAAAAAATAACATACTATCGGCTTATAGTAAACGAAATAAACTTTTTTTTGGTTTATTTCTATAAACATCATGAGCGTGTATTCTATGGACAATTTTACCAGCCGTCTTTTTTAAACCCTAACTCCGCATAAAATTACCCCCTAAATAAGAAAAAATAGAAAAAACAAAAATATATCTTGAGGTTACGTTTTTGTTGTGCTATTATCTATACAACCTAATTAGGTAGTCTATTACTTT
>BNWK01000191.1 GCA_025998775.1 Alphaproteobacteria bacterium
TGGACTGTTGTTTTGCAAGTGTAGCTCGCACTTTTTCCATCTTCGACCGAATTGCAAGTTTGCCTGATCGATCAACCTTTTCAAACTTCTTCTTGTTGTGGTATCTTTCATTTGCATCCCTTGTCCTTTGCAATTGTTCCATTTTCGCAGCATCTCTTCCAAACTTGAATAACAGTCATTCTGAAGAATACTTCTCCAAAAGTGGACGCGCAGCTTCACCGAGCTCAGGGGGAACGTTGACAACAATATCTGAACCAACAAGACTCAACAGAGGAATGTCTTTTATGTCGTTCAGTGACATGTTTAATTACCAAACTAAGGACGAGCCATAACATTTCTGCCTACCATTGTTAGTTGGGTTACTCAAGAAAATAGTAATCCTTTGATTTTTTTCCAAATATGAAAGGCAGACATGACTGATTGCTCAGAACTACCGCTTTTGTCATCACTGCACTTAGTCCTGTTTTTGTTATTTTCTGTTTTGTCATTTTATGGTTATTCTGTCTTAATACAAAATTTTCAGCATGTATCAAG
Source organism: Alphaproteobacteria bacterium (assembly GCA_025998775.1). GTDB lineage: Bacteria > Pseudomonadota > Alphaproteobacteria > UBA3830 > UBA3830 > BNWE01. Next base: position 535 of record BNWK01000191.1, read on the forward strand.
TTTCGTCCGAGCAAACAATGCTGTATTGTGTCAAGTTCTCGAAGGTGACGATTCATGTTGTTACGTGACGATACCCCCTTCGACCGCAGGTCCGTTTTCTGACCATCAGAGCACCAGTAATTCTTCGGGGCAAGAGCTATGAGGTCTCGACAGCAGTGCTCATATTCAAGTGTTAGCAGACTTTTCTTTGACGGAAAAAATAGCGAGTAGTTTTTTTGATAAAAATCTTTGTCGGTTATTATATCCTCAAAGTGGTTTGTTATTTTTATTTTTCTTTTTCGTTCTTCACTTATATCAGACAGAATTGTTGATATTATTGATTCCCGCCTCTTGCCCTTGTTTGCAACTGCCCACGTGTATGAATCAGTATCACAAACTATGAAATGAAATCTTTCTTTATCCATACACGCATACATGAACTTATATACAAAAGTGATAAACCAATATTTTGCATTTGATAGTGTTGCATATGCGGACTGCAAAGGTTTTTTACAAGCTGCATACTCTGGATCCTTCTCAACCATGTATAACTTATCTGTTATTTTTGATTGTGTGACAAAATTTGAGTTCACTGTTGCAAGTAAAGCTTTTTCTTTATTTAAGAATTTGATTTGTGTGAACTTTTCGTTATTTTGTCCGTCACTACCATAAGATGAATTCAGAATATTTTTCATTAATGCATTCTCTCCTTTTGTCTTTGCATTCACACGCATATTAAATATTGCATTAACAAACAAGCCAATTTTATCGTGCTTTGTAAACAAAATCACACACTGCACACTATCAATAATGAAATGACAATCATCAATCAATCCCCACAGCTCATACATACCAAAAGACATGTATTTCCCATGTGTGCTCAGTAATTGTGTTAGCTTTGTCTCTTCTTTGTTCCGTGGCAAGTTATGCTTCTCGAGATGGGAGTACATGTATTCACCCAATGTTTCTTCATCAGTTGTTATCTCCAATCTCTTTATTATTGGAGGGAAATTGATATATTCATTTAAGTATGATTCACCAATGTGCCCTTTTATCACAGCCACAAACCACGGCAACTGTTTAATCTTCTCTTCATCTTCAGAGAATCTGTCTTCATTCAACACAATTGCCAGTCTCTCTTGTTCTGTACTGTTGGTTTTATCCATTCGTGCAGTCTGATAAGCGGGCATCCACATCTTGTGTCCTGTGTAGGGGATGAATGGGTGTGTATTACTGCTGCACACAGAGGGATACAAGGAAGAGAAGTCAACCCCACACACATGGGTCATCACATTCGGTGTATCGTATGAGCACACCCTCCTATCACTATTAATCCTGTATTTGTTTATTTTTGTTTCACCGGCAATATTGTATCTGTGCCCTACATTTGCCAATCCTCCAGTGATACCATCTCGTAATATGCGATAAGTTTTTTGATCAGTAATTGTCATTGGTAGATTGTACTTCAATGCGAACAGTCGTGTCTGCACACGCAGCTTCACGCTTTCAGCATCTCTGTCGGATTTAAATATATTGCAGGGGCGGCATGCAATCTTGACATTCAAAAGAGTGTGACCAATACTGTTATCAATTCTGTCCAGTATGGGTTTGTTATTCTCAGTGAATTTGCATTTGCATGTATAACACTTCTTATATTTATTACACAGTGCCATAATCAGTGATGCCGTCACATTCCCTTTCACATTTCTTCCTGCTTTCTTGTCCTGCTCGATGTATCCCTCTTCCCTCTCTGTTGCCCACTCAACTGTTGGCACAAATTCCTCCTCTTCACTCTCACAGTTGTAGTCTGCCTCAACATCAAATCCATCATAAAGCATTTTATGTTTTATTGAAGATGCATTCGCAGACAATGACAAATAAGACAACATGTCCACACCCAACTGTGAAAACATATTTATCATTTTGTTTATGGGTTCAATCATAACTTCCACATCGCGCACATTGTAGTATTCAAGATATTCCCATCTGTTTTTGTA
>BNWK01000192.1 GCA_025998775.1 Alphaproteobacteria bacterium
CCATTCTCCAAAATCGCGCACCTGGAGAATTTAGAAGTTCGCGCCGCAATTCCTTGAAAATACGAGATATTTTTGAGACAAATACGCTGTAGACAAAACAGGTTTAGAGAGTGGAGATGGTAGGCGATCATCATTTCCTTGCACAAAATACATTCTCTGTACATTTTTGGCAATCAGAGATTGAAGCAGCTGCACCGGTGGCGATTGCAGCGATACAGACCGCCTTGCCTGTTTTTAGTTCGCAAAATGTAGCGAAGAAGCTGTACAGCTGTCAGATAACTTAAAATTAGCTGTGCTTTGCTTAAAGTATTTTTGAAATATTTACTTATTGTAAATTTTTATCTGATACAGTGAATTTTGTATTCAATAAAAGGAAGAAAAAATGCAAATTACAAATAATAAAAACAATTCTGAAAAACAAGCAGAGTTTATATCACTATTCAAAAGGACAACATTATGCGGCATCGTGGGAATTTTTCTGATGACCGAGACCAGCGAAGCCAGATGGCATCCAATACTTATGAAAACTCCTATTGGAGTCTTTGAACAACTAGGGATTGATAGAGCAAACATTATTAGCGGAGCCTCTCTGATATTTAAAGCTGGAGCACACGACAGAATTAAAGAAATCATCGGAAACAAGAGAATTCCAGATATAGAAAGACAAATTGGCACTGCCGTTGATAACATTAAGGCAGCTGGACAGAAGCTCAGACAGGTAAAAGACTCGGATCAGTTCTGGACACATACGGCATGGGATGCGATCCTGCTCTACCGAGAAAGATACATGGGACCAGAGACAGCTGGGGAACATCCTGAAAGTATCGCTAAAGCATATGCAGAAAAGCGTAAAAAAAGTACTGCTGAACCACAATGGCAAGATTTTGTTAGCTGTCATAAGAAAAAAATATGCATAGATTTGGCAAAAAGTAGCGGGGATTTGGAAGTGCTGAGAAAAATTAGCAAAACTATTTTAGACACGGGCAGCCAAACTAAAATACAAATAGATGACAATTTTGAACTTTTGAAAAACCTATATCTAGCGAAATTATACGCATTATGTTTTCATGATGCTCTTGGAACAATTACCATGGTGACCTCGAACACTGAGCAGATTTGCCAAAAAATAGTTTCAAATAAACAAAATAGCATACATGAACTTGCATGTATCATTAGATTTGTACAAAAAGGTACGGAATGCAAAATACACGTACTAAGCGGTCTATTTGATTGCGTAAAGAATGCGATAAAATATGGCGTTGGTAAAGACGAAATTTTGAGTATTTTATTGGCTATTGCCTTTGAGTTCGCTGATACACATTTGGACTTAATACAGTTGATAAGAAGCTTGGCTCTTGAAGCTTGCGTAACAGATCTAAAAATCGAAAGTTGTGAATCTTTTGAAAATGCTTTTTTACGAGAGGAGTACGACATATATTCAGAAGCTTTTGGAATTCCCTACGAAACCGCAAAAGATTTATACCCAGCATCTTATAGACCTGCAGCGAATAGCGTGATACCAATAACGGCCGTAACGAAGGACGAACGTATTAAAGCGGCTACTAGACAAGACCAGAAGCCGGGCCAAATAACGCGATATTCGGACTGCTTTGAAAGTACTATTATGCATTTGTTGATATCGGCACTCTCTATCCCAACCGACACAAACACACGTTTGTGCGAGTCCTCAAGCTTTCACAGGATAGTCAGGGATTTTTTACATGAACACCCTAACTATTATTCTTTTCCTTTTAGCAATGACATAGCTATGCGTGCCGACTGGGCGATAAAACTATATTCAATAACTCCAAAGACTCCAGACGCAGACACATATGTCCTAGACGCTAACGGGACCAAACTTGAGTTGAATGCCAATTTAAAAAATTTAGCGCTGGTACTTTGTCAAATAGCGCAAATCGATCCAAAAGAAACCATAAACAAGAACCCTGTTTCTGCTATTGCATCCTCTCTGAATAAATTGTTTGGAAAACTAGAAGGGGTACGAAAAGTTACAGTAGGATTAAAAAAGAGTAAACTCACAGATATGTTCTGCACGCCTTGTTATATGTTTAGAATCAATGTATACAGACGCGATCTAACAACCACTATAGATTTACGAATTATCGAAAATCGGCATGCAGAAGTAGAAAGTATCGCTTACACACGCCACCACTAAGGATTAGAGTCTCTTGAGGAAAGATGAGGAAACTTTGAAACTACTTCTGAGCGCATAAGATTCAGAAGCAGAACTTCCCTCAGGGAATCATACCAAAAATTAAAGACGTTCCTTATTGTATTGATACAAAAGAGGTTAACAGGAGACTACCCTAAACTTGACCCACAAAAGATTATACACATAAGATCTCCCTGTAAGAGAGAAGCAGATGCAGGTTAGATAACCCGATCCAAATTGTTTTAAGACCAGGCGGTCCGTCGCTTGGAGCTCTTTTGGGAGCGCCGAGATGTCCCAAATAACTTACAGCATCTTTTATAGAATACGGCTCAT
>BNWK01000193.1 GCA_025998775.1 Alphaproteobacteria bacterium
TGGGTTTTTTTCAGACTTTCACTCCTCGCAGACCTCCGTTTCACAGATGCATAACATATGCGTAGCACGTAGGATCCATACTGTGACACAACAAGACCAGCCAACAGACCGTGCTAAAAACACAGGCAGAGCTTGCACAAAACAAAAAAACCAAAAGCACCGCACAGACTTTCTCCTCTTCTTTCTCTACTGCTCTCAAAGGCTGAAGAGGCATCCATCCAATCTGCTTCACACTCTCCCCCCCGTGTATGCTCATTCTCACACTCAGTCTTAGAGCAGCAGTGGTAGTGGCAGTGGAACAAAACAGTCATTCTCCCAAACTTCTTGTGAGGCAGAAACGCGCAAACACCATTTTGTTGAGGGGCTGTATCCCTGATAAACAACTGCAGTATGCATGCCAGTTACATCGTGTAGAGCAATTCACAGTAAGATTTTGGCTACGTCGAAAGAAAACGGCAGAAATCGCGCAAGACAAACGAGGAATAAAAAGATGGGGACATGTGAGGAAGAAAAGGAGGGCAACTGGAAAAGCAGGAGTGAGCTTAAGGGTGATCCTGCCTTTGAGATAGTGAGAAAGAAGGGAACTGAAAAAATAGGAATGACAGTGAGAAGAATCCTGTCTTTGAAATGGTGAGAGGGAAGGGAACTGAGTGAATAGGAGTGAGGGTGGTGAGAGTGATCCTGTCTTTGAGATAGTGAGAAGGAGGGGAACTGGAAGAGTAGGAGTGAGATTGAGAGTGATCCTGTATTTGAGAGATAGTGAGAAAAAGGGGAACTGGAAGAGTAGGAGTGAGATTGAGAGTGATCCTGTATTTGAGAGATAGTGAGAAGAAGGGGAACTGGAAGAGCAGGAGTGAGATTGAGAGTGATCCTGTATTTGAGAGATAGTGAGAAGAAGGGGAACTGGAAGAGCAGGAGTGAGATTGAGAGTGATCCTGTATTTGAGAGATAGTGAGAAGAAGGGGAACGGGAAGAGCAGGAGTGAGATTGAGAGTGATCCTGTATTTGAGAGATAGTGAGAAGAAGGGGAACGGGAAGAGCAGGAGTGAGATTGAGAGTGATCCTGTTTTTGAGATAGTGAGGAAGGACGGAGACTGAGTGAATAGGAGTGAGGGTAGTGAGAGTGATCCTGTCTTTGAGATAGTGAGAAGGAGGGGAACTGGAAGAGCAGGAGTGAGATTGAGAGTAATCCTGTCTTTGAGATAGTGAGAAGGATGAGGCGGGAGAGTATGGACACACGAAGATGTTGATTTTTGTATGTGTGCAAGCCTGCACAATTCTCGAAACCCCAACGACGTTTTTGCTCAAACTTACGCGGTCCTCCAAAACCCCAAAAAGACGTATGCACAGACTTGTGTGACCCTTTCTGAAGCTGAAGACGCTATCTGAGAATTTGATGTGGATAACTTATGTGTGCTTTCTGTCTGACTCCTATAATAAAGCCTGAAGATGAATGACTGCGTGTCTGCGAAGCTGCACTTTGCTTTGCCCACTTGGCCGCTGTCCGTGGATAGGGAAAGGGTAGTGTGTGTACGTGTGAAGGGGTGGTGCAGTCGGAGGAGTGTATGTGCCTGTAAATGTGTGTATGAAAAGGGAAAATAGTGTTGAAAAAGAAAGAAAGTAGTCTAAAAAATGTAGAAGTACAGACCATTCATCTACTCCTTTCCAGTCTGTAAGGATGGCTTCTCTGCACACTTCATCATCAACCCATCCCCCTTCGTATTTCTATTGACATCCCCCTCTTTTTCTCACCCCATCTTGCCCACTTCCTTAACTACTTAACTCACGTAACTCCTTAACTCTTTAACTCCTTAACGGTGGACCAAACTACTAAAATTTTAGAAAAAAAAAAAAAAAAAAAAAAAAAAAAAAACAAAAAAAACAAAAAAAAAAAAAAAAAAAAAAAAAAAAAAAAATAAAAAAAAAAAAAAAAAAAAAAAAAAAAAAAAAATTAAAAAAAAAAAAAAAAAATAACCACATTCGAAATATAGAAGCCACATTGATGATCGCCCAACATACACAAACTTCTCCTTCTCAATGAGCTGATCATTCAAGTCATCATCCTGTAAACCCCTGCTCTCGCTGCTTCTACGCTGCTGAGGGTTCCGTTTCAGACGCTCGATCTCACCCCTGAGGCGCTTGTTCCCGCTCCTCAGATCGGCGTTCTCCCTGAGAAAAGGGAAAGAAGAGACGGAAAGGAGAGAAATGGACCGCCAGGAGAGAGAGGGACGGATAGGAGAGAGAGGGACGGACAGGAGAGGTAGGGACGGTCAGAAGAAGGGATGGACGGATGAGGGAGAGGAACGGATGAGGAAGAGAGACGGATGAGGGAGAGAGACGCATGGAGGGAGAGGGAGGGATAGATGGAGGGATGGATGGAGGGAGGGAGGGATAGAAGGAGGGAGGGAGGGATGAATGATAGAACGCGAGTAAGTGAGAAAAATGATACGAATAAATCATAGTTCTGGATAGATATAGAGAATAAACACATA
>BNWK01000194.1 GCA_025998775.1 Alphaproteobacteria bacterium
TTCAATTTCGAGGCTCAATCACTTCACGCTTACGCATTCCGGCTCTCGTGCTCTCGGCCCTACGCTTAATCCTGGCGTCACCGCTTCAGATCCAAGGACTCGATACCAGGTGCTCGCTAGGCTTTCCTGGGCTGGGCTGCATCCAGCTGTATCTCAGCAGCTTACAAATAATGCTCATTTCTGAGCTTTAAGTGAAAATGACGTTCACTATGTTCACACCACTTTACAGGACGCACCGCATTACTGACAAGTTTCAGACCTTCCCAAAATCCAACTCCTCAGGTTGAAGATGTATATAAACTAAATTCGAGATTAACTTCTTCACGTGACTTCCTTCAAGACTATTTTTACGCAGCTTGCAAAAAATCTTCACCTTTTAGGCCGCGAAATGATGCACTTCACACTTGAATGGGTAGAATATTCCTCATTATGCAGCGGTCTCTCATAAGGTGCATTGGCTGAGCTATAGCGCTATTTTTTTTCTTTTGTAGACGACTTCTCAGAATGAACACGAGGAGCCCATAATTTTTCAAGAGCATTTTTACTTTCATCGTAGGTCTCATCAGAAATAAAGAGATCGAAATTCAAAGCATCAAGAATACGGTCTTCCGTGCTATTAATAAGATCTGTCTCTACTTTGAACAACTGTGCCCAACTGGTATTAAAATACGCCCAATCATCCATCAATTTGTTGGCCAATAGCAGACATCCAAGAAAAATCAGGCGAATATTATCATTGCGAATACCAAGTATCGGCAGAATGTTTTTTTCTAATTGACGACAGGATAAAGCATATAACCGCTTCATTAAAATTACCGCTGTCATTAATTGCGGCAATTCCAACCTTAGTTTCGCTCCAGCTTGTCCGATAACATATTTCAGATCATATATCACATTTGGACCGTAAACTTTTCTTTCATCGCAGGGTAATGTCCAGATGATTTGATGAGCGATAATGGCGATCATGTTGCTGGTTAGCTTATCTTCCGGACATACCGGTGGCGGGAAACTCAATGCACTATCTTTGGTCGACAAAGCTATCATTTTCCCAATCTTTAGAGAAACCTCTTCTAAAACAGAGTACAAGTATAACTTTGAATGGTCTGAAAAGCAATCAATGGTTCGGATCTCTAGATTGTATCTACTATCTAGCGCGTTTCGTAAGTTTTGTAATTCAGATGTTGGCATAAAAATATTCTCAAATTTGCCCATGGTAGTTATATCAAGTGCCATATTACTGCTGGCAGAGGATGAACTGCTGGAAGAAGATCGTGTGGAAAGTGTCGCAATGGACATTTCCACAGTACCTTCTGCATTAGGTTGTAACACTTTTTTTTCTAGAAAACGAACAGTGAATTCCGGTTTTATGTATTTTTGAATATTCTGGGCAAAATACAGCGAGACAGGAATAATATCATTTGCACGGTTTATTTTATCAAGTTCGAACACGGTCTCGTTATGCCTAAAGCGTCGTGGTTGGCTTACGTGTTTTTGGTTTCTATTTTCCTCATCGGTAGGAAGCATAGAGCATACATTACCAAAAGCAAAAAACAGCAGAATAAAATACTTTTTAATCATGGATTTTCTCCTCATCTTAAAAAAAAACACAAAGCAGCACAAAACAAAGAAATTGCTGCCATCAAAAATCACAACAAGCTTGCACTATGCGGATATCTACGATTGCTATAATATCAAAAAACACTTAAAATATAGTTAATGCTTTAGATTCTTTTTGAAGATTTATGCAACACACTATCCTTTTTCAAAAAACTGAAAAATTTTTGGCGTTGGACGAATTTTTTTCAACAAGTTAACTTTTCTTTTTCCTTCTTTGTGATATACTTCATTTTGACGTTCATTAAATGGAGTTAGAAAAACATGTTCAAGATTATCAACAAAGTATGCGCAATTGTCTGTTTGCGCTTGTTTTTCCTGATGGGTTCCCTATATGGACTATCACCTAAAGATTTTTATAATGATAGCGAGAATAAAGAAGGTTTTAGTTTATGGCTTGGCGTAGATAAAGAAACTGTTGCAGAGAAACCTATAATATCTCTTCCATGGCACTATTCGCCGTTTTGTGGAGTCCTTCTGCTGCAGAGCGGATTCATGGAACGCATGCGGTTCTGCGGAAACAAAAAGATTGGCTATTTTGAAGCAGATACAACCATAGAAGGAGTTACGTTCAAGAAGGGAGCCAGAATATATTCTAGTCTCATAGAGAATGAGTGAGATACAGATAATAACTCTGCAAATGAAAGACTACAGTTAATACTATTTCCGTCCATGGCTGGCAACCTCAATTATATAGTAAGCGATAACCGAAATATCGGCCACAAGATACATGCTATGTTATACCAGGGCGGCCTCATGAAAAATTTTAGTATGAGAATAAGAAGAAATGGTTAACAATCTATGCAAGTAATTGAAGGATTGTTGTTATGGAAGTCGATATTAAGGATTCGTTTTTAGATTATTTTGGAG
>BNWK01000195.1 GCA_025998775.1 Alphaproteobacteria bacterium
GAAGTCCCTACGTTGCTGTCGGTATTTTTCATTAGCTTTCTTTATCTGTTCTTTTTGTTTTTTCTTAGCTTCCTCGTCGTTTTCGTACACTTTGACACGTCCCATTTCTTGAGGTTTTTATGTAAAAGGAAAAAATATATAGAAAAGGAATGTAAAGGTAAAAAAAATGTATATGGATGTCTCAGTGCTTATTTTTGAAGAAAAAAGGAACCCCCGTAATTTTTACGTAGGTTAAGAAATTCTTCCCCATCAGAGGTTTTCACTTAGGGCCAGGAATGACGAAACACTCTCTTTAAGTCATGGTGTTCGTCCCTGTATTGAAAGTATATGTACTCACTGAACATGTCATGGGTGTCTAAGAAGTCCTTTAAGTGTGGAATCCTGTCGATATGAAGGTCTACTATGTTTATTGCCCAGTAGTTCATAGTAACTGTTCCGTCTTCAAGCCTCTCGAAGTCTATGGGTTCTTCTACTGTATATTCACCAACACATGTGTAGCTATTAAGTTCATCCGTTTGGTTAAAAAAACCTACTTGAAATACGTCCATGTAGTCCCCTTGGACAAAAGGAGACAGGTCACCATATGAATAAGGAAAGAAGATCTGAACAGTTCGAAAGGGTGAATGGATGTCGTAGTCAGTTGTCCGATCGATACACATTTCAGTGAAAAAAAAATGTTTAAAGTTCAGAGGGATTACTAAGGTCGAAGTTCAGAGGGATTACTAAGGAAAGTTCAGAGGGATTACTCTGAAGGTCCCACTATCTTTCGAAAAACCTCGTAAAAGCCTTAGTAATCCCTCTGAACTTTCCTTAGTAATCCCTCTGAACTTCGGCCTTAGTAATCCCTCTGAACTTTAAACATTTTTTTTAACGAATGGTTATTTTTCAAAAAAAAGTAGTAAAAAAAAGTGAATGAAAAAAATACATACATACAATATGTTTAGTTGTCCTCACTAATGCTCGATGTCGGCTGGAACTCATACTCAACGATCATTGTTGTCTTTTGCTTTTCTTCTTCTTCCTTTTCCTTCCTCTCCTTTTCCCTGCGTTCCTTGTCTCTTTGCTGGTTCCTCGCAAGGCGCTGTTGACGTTCCACGTCCCTCATCTGCGCTTGTCTTTCGAACTTGTCTGCTCCGGCGCCGAGGTAGTAAAAGTCGACTCTGGCACCATTCACTTTCTTTGGTATGGTGTAGCAGTAGTCCTCCCTTTTGAGTGTCTCGTAGAATCCACGTATCCCGGGTGGCTTCCGGACTCTGAGGGCTTCAGCGGACATCCCTGCTTTTAGGAAGTTGAAGTTCTCGACCATCCAGTTTTCCAAGGGGTCTGCTGTCTCCTCGATCATATCACACTTGGCGAATGTGAAGGGTATTTCAGCGGGGTCGAATGGACGGGGCAAATCACCGGCGCACAGCTTACTCTTGTTCAAGTCCAGGTTGGCAAAGAAATTGTCCAGGGCGTAGTAGAACTCGGGGGTCATCATGGACGTAAGGCTTTCGAAATAAGCTCTGTTCTGCATATGCTCCGTTGAGACCCTCAACCCAAGGAACCTCCGGTCGTTTGCACTGACCCTCACAGGGACGCGATGGTTGGTTACCAGGATGACGTTGGTTACCATGACGGATTCCTGAGCGCGGACGTACTTGTCCTGGGTAACACCCACATCCTCGGTTGTGATGGACCGGAACTTCTCCGACCATTTCTTATTGACGGACTTGAATTCACCAGACTCGTTGATGACAACCAAGACTTTTCCCCTAGGTATAAGGAAGCGAAAAAAAAGAAATAATGATGGAAAGATGATAAAGAAAAACCTGATCATGCCATTGTACTTCACGATGTTTTCCATGTCGGTGACATTGCGAAGGGAATAGCCTTGGAAGAGCTCAGCGATGCAGTTGGTGAAGACATTCTTTCCAACACCTTAGGGAAAAAAATAAAAAGAGAAAGCCGGTAAAAAAAAATGAGAAAGGAGGAAAAAACCTTCGTTCCCGGTCAAGATGATGGCTGTCTTTGTGCGTTTCCCTGGGAATTGACGGATGAGGGCAATCCAGTAGTTGAGGTAGTTGTAGCACACTTCCATGCCAGAACAGATGATTTGTGCTGTGAACCTCAGGAAGGGTTGGATGACTAAAAGGGGAAAAAGGACTTAATAAAAAAAGAAAAAAATAAACGATTATAGTCCTCCGACTTTATAATTGCGCTGGATTCATATTTCCAACCAGAGAAGAGGTTGAAATGATGAGGTGTTGACAGATGCAGAGGAGCAAACTCAAGTCCGAGGACAACGAAGAACTGACGATGGCAGTTGTAGACGTCCCATGCAGTGTATTTCTTCGCATTTGAGTAGAAGAGCTCAATCGAGGACAGCTCTTTGCGGACGTCCTTTTCCGCGACAATGCTCAGTTTTGGACCCTTTGTGACCTCATCGTACTCCTTAAGTGTACATGTTAAGTATTAAGAAAAAAATCCTAACCTTGAGGACA
>BNWK01000196.1 GCA_025998775.1 Alphaproteobacteria bacterium
GTCTGGAACGTGGGCTAGGTCGATTTTTGGTTGAAATTAGTGATTTTGTTCTGTTTGCCGACCTTGCCCGTTTTTTATACAATACACTAACTACTTAGCTTGGTCTGTGAGCAGTAATTCTTCTCCAACCAATCCATGTGGATGTGTGAGTGAAGGTGGTATTTGCGTTGGATTGTCAAAGGGAGGTTCTTCAGGGTAAACTGGATCTGGTTTGGAATCATCTTTTGGTAATATTTCAACGTGAGATTGAACAGTAAAGTATTCCTTTTGAACGACACTCATTTTCAGTTTATTAAAATTAACCAAAGAAGAAATCATAAGCCTTTTGCTTTGCAGTTCCATGCTTCCATATCTCTTTACGTTCTGCTTTACGTTCTGCCTTTTCCTTCTTCTTTTGTTCACTCGCTGCTTTTCTCTTCGCTTTGTCTTCTTTCCAATATTGTTTCCACTCTTTGCTTCCAATGTCTAATGACCACCATTTCGGAGTAAATTCATCTATCACTGTTCTCATCCATACTCCAGGCTTCAAATGCTTAACACCTTCTTTCTTCTCTTCTTCTTTCACAGCGTGGTAAGCCTTGAATGGAGTAGTAGCGATTTTCTCTCCAATTGTCAAACCCAGACCAACAGCTGAACCTGGACCTGGAAACATTGATGCGATTCCTGAGACTACACCAGTTGCATCATCAGCAATATTCATCGCATTATCAAACGTCACTTTTCCCTCTTTCTTAGCATTTGCAATATCAAACCCCAAACTAACCCCAGATGCTGCTGCACCAACTGCACCGAGTACTCCTCCTGCAGCCTTTCCAACCTCACTTGCAGTAGTCGCTAAACTTGAAACTGTTTCAGGAACACCAATTCCAATAGTTTTTGCAACATCGACTGCATCTGAAGCGTGTGATGCAATGCTTGAAGCGACGCCAACACCTGTGTTCACATTACCTATTGTATTTGAGATGTCTCATGCATCCCCAAATTTGTTTTGCTTTAATGGTTGAACCACAGAATTTTCCGGTGAATTAATCTTCGAAATCATATCTGGTGGCAGACCCAATGTAGAAATGTTGTAGGCCAAGTGTGGTTTCTTTAGAGTTAACTCAACGTCATCATAAGGGTATTTTCGTTTTAAACTCCTTATTAGGAAGTTATTTTTACTATATTGACCAGGCATTTATACAAAAATAAAAGTGTTACTTTACGCAGATCCGCCCAACCTTCTGAGCACATCAGGGTAGTGTTTCATGAGTGTTTCATTCCAACCAGCAGCGATTTCATAAGTGGGTCTCTCTGTTGTGGTGAACAACCAAAAAGAATCAGAGACAATTGCTAATATTGGAGCAGTGTGATTGTGATGTGCCTCATCGTCTACTTGATCACCTTCAGCATTAAGATAGTAATACGTGTCTCCACCAGTTTTGTGTTCTGTGTCCTGTATTCCTTGCACTTGTGGGCTGCCAGTCAATGTTATACTTTCGTTGGTTGAATTAACGGGATCAGCGAAGAAAGCATTAAAGCTTTGACGTTCAAGGTTGAATATCAAGAGGAAATCAGTATCATCTTCACTGCAACGTTGTCTCATTGGGAAATATGGACAAACCTTTTTCAAATACGAATTCTCAAATGATTGTGTCGGACATAAAATCGTGTCAAGATTGCATGACTCCATCTCCATTCTGTAGAACTCAGTGCTATTACTATTACATCCTTTCTGAGGAAAATTGCGATTCAATAAAGTGAACATTAGATGATGATACTCAGGATTTCGGAAACAAGTAAGATCATTTGAAGTCCTTGGCAATAATCCGATAATCTCTTTAGCATTGACAAGTGGTGCATTCATGGCACAATTAAGACCACTCGCTGATGGACCAGTGCTGAATGCTTGTATCTAAATGCGCTCTGATGGAACCACAGATGGTACACTACTGTAGTATTGTGCAAGAGCCTGCTTCACTGAATCTTTCAATGAGAATCCCATAATTGTTGACACAGCTGATCGAGTGATGAGACAATCAGGATCCATTCGCATTGGTAAGCATGGATAACTTCCCATAAACCCTTTGGTACCCCCATAGTCAACAGCATAAACATGACTTCTCACCATTCCCTGAACTCGTGCTTGTGTAAATCGATGGCTGAAATTGCGCTCACGTAAAATTTGCTCAAGATTTTGAACAGTTTGTTCTGCCATAGTGAAATATGAATCGTTTACCGCTGGAACGAACTTGTATCTCACCCTTTCAAGCAAGAACTTCTGAGGATCTGTGCTGGCCCACACTAATGCATTCGGATTAACTTTAATAACAAGAGATAAGTCACCGAAGAGAGCATTGGGGAACAAATTGAAGGCTTGCAATGGAAGAAGCATATCAAATCCAATCGTCACAGGAAACTGAACATGAATCCTATGATTCTCAGCAGTCAATTGAGTCCTCAGTTCTGCATAGGTTATGAACACTCCACAGACACTTTCGTC
>BNWK01000197.1 GCA_025998775.1 Alphaproteobacteria bacterium
ATGTTAGGCGGAATAGCAAGAGAATGTTAGGCAGCATAGCAAGAGAATGTTAGGCAGAATAGCAAGAGAATGTTAGGCGTGGATTACTCCGACGTCAAAAAATGAATATGGATGCGCAAATCATGACAAAGAAAAGACTAATACAACAACCAATCAAAGTCACAAACAAAAGAAACATTCCGCAGACACATGCATATCGGACCCTCGAGGATGCTGGTCATTCGGCTTTCAGAAAAAGACCAAGAACAAATCACACCAACCACTCCCGCACCTCGCAACAAAAAGGATAGATGCACACCCGCAACAAACAAGACAGATGCACACCCGCAACAAACAAGACAGATGCACACCCGCAACAAACAAGACAGATGCACACTCGCTATGTGCGCTGCCACCCCAGTACGGATACTCCAGGTAGTCCCTGTTCAACGTGTAATGGAACGGCGAAGACGGCGCGGCTCTCCCGCACGCGTCGGGGGAGGTCAGCGGCACACAGCAGTAGGACAGCACGGCCACAATCTGCGTGATGTGCGCAAAGAAGCCTTCGCAGCCGACGCTCAGCTCATCAAGGCTGCGGATGGCAGGGTGGGTAACCGTGGTAGAGAGAATCTTGGTAAGGTTGGTAACCACGCTGTCGAGGAAGCCCGGCGTGTGGATGATGAGGTCCTTGAAGGCGAAGGAGTTTGTGTGAGAGAGGTTGGTGAGGCAGTCTAGCGAGTGGTATCTGTTAGTTGCGATGAACGGAAGCAGACGAGAGACAATCGAGGTCTCAAAAAACGGGGCTCTATTTGCCGCGACTTCCGTTGCGCAGAGGACAGCGTTCACCTTCACCCAGTTGTCTCCCTCTTCCTGGTCAGACAACCTGGCGTCTGTTGCAGCAGGCAGGGGGGTGAGTTCTGCGAGGAGAGGCAGGATGGCATGCATCTTCTGCGGGATGGGGAGGTCAAGAACGCCGTGAAATACGCTCAGCACACACGCAACCATTGTCTTTGCCCGGGGAGACTCGTACCCTTTGAAGAAGACAAACAAGCGGCTCAAGTTATCTGTTTTACTTTCTTCACTGCTGAAAAAAGCACCCTTTCTGACGAAGTTTCTATATTTCGTTGAATGAGGTGTGTGAAGGAACAATCTAAGAATTTGGAAAAGCAGTTCTTCCTGCTGTCGATCGCTTTTGCATTGCGTAGGAGTAGGTAAGAGGGCAAATAGAACCTCCAATCCAGCATCACCATCGAAGTCTCCAAGATCACTATAATCGCCAACACTCATCCAATATTTGCTACTCAGCTTTTCAAATAATTTTTGTTTCTCGGAGAGACAAAGTGTAGAAATTGGCCCACGACCTTAGTACGGAAAAAAAAAAAGTAAAATGGAAAGTGGAAAAGAAACTCTCTCTTCTAATTTTAAAAAAGAGAAAGTGGTTCTTCCATTCAATAACTTCTCCGCATGTTCCCATAATCTGGAAATAATGGAAACATATAAAAAATTGATTCATCATTTAAAAATTTAGAATATACCTCCCTGATTTTATCAGGATTCTTCATAAATTTAATCAGCAGAAGAATTATATCTCGTTTCATTCCAATCAAACCATTTTCACATGAAAATTTTTCATCCATACAAGTAATCGGACAAAATAACTTAGTAAAATTGTATTGTCTGGGCGTGGTTCTACGGACCCACCTCCATAGCCATGAGAATAGTGCCATATCGCAAAAAATTTTGGCACTGATTTGGCATGAAGAATTGGCATCCTCATGCCAAAGGCTGCAAAAAATTGACATCACTTTGGCATGAAGCGTTGAACCTTCCTTTTGTTTATCAATAAAAAAATGATCTATATCGATAAATACGGTGGAGAGAGAAGGAGAGAGAAGAGTACATTGGAGAGAGAGATGGGGCAAAAGGAAGAAGAGGAGGCAAAAGAGGGTTAGACTTCAGAAGTTTTAGTGAAAAAGGTTTTATATGAGTTAAGAATTAGAAGGAGGTTGTGCCTGGATGAGAACGAAGATGAAGAGGAGGACAGGACATGGACTATGGAGACCGTTTCGTACCGACATCTGCCTCTACACGATCGCCATTTTGGTCCTCCACTTCCTCTTCCTCCTCTTCATCCTCTTCTGTATTCTCTTCTTCATCCTCCTCGAGATCCCAATCTGACTCCTCCCGCTCTTTTAACGCGCTGCCTTTGTTCGGCGATCTTTCAGACGAAGAGTTTTTTAACCTTCCACTTCTTCGTTTTCACATCCACTGCCTCCTCCTCGTCCATGTCATTCCTCATCTTCTTCTTCTGTGTCATGGTCATCATCATCACCATCCGCCACTTCTTCCTCTTCTTCGATCTCCACTTCCACTTCACGGCTTTCACTCTATTCGTATTCTGCCGATTTGGAAGATGACGATCACTTCGTCGTTTTCTTCATCCTCCTCCTCCACATCTCTGC
>BNWK01000198.1 GCA_025998775.1 Alphaproteobacteria bacterium
CGTCCAATACGAATCGACGCACATCGTATAGAGAATTATATATGCGTCTCAACTGTGAACGCAGAGGAGCCGCAAGCTCTGCAACTGAGACGATTGAGTCAACGCCCAAACCATTTGGGACTTCATTGAGACCAATTTGAAATTCAGCAAAATGCGCCCCAGGCGACTCTTCCTCGATGAAAATGTCCGTAAATCCATACCATGATAATGCGCTCCTCAATGACTTTGGCGTGCCGCGAATTCGGTGAAATTCCAGTCCTTTTAATATACGTTCTTGAAAATCATCGATGTTTATTTGTGCCAGCGAATATTCCCAATTCAGAACGTCACCAGCTCCGATTGCGTTAAACTTAAATCCAGCCAAAGCATCTGCATTTCCTTTGTAATCAATGGCTTGAGCAATGTTTCTTTCGGATTTTGTAGAATTTGGAGGCAACAAACTCATCTAATCAGCTCCACAACTCCAAGGCGAGCGCATTCGATTTCCGTAACAGCCACATCATCAGCTGGCGTTATCAATTCGACATCTTTTACACCGTTCAAAAACAAATTCGATATAATCCAAGCCTGCGAAATGCTAACTCCGAGCCCCGAGGTTTTGCTAAAATTAGCGACGAACGATGCTTTTATGGTATCCAAAATATCCGGCGGAGCGCTGGACGTCAACGTGATTTTCGCTTTCACATTCACATCAATCATATTGCTGGCCACAACTTCTACGGTATCCGTCAGCATTCGAATATCTTCGCGCATCATGTATGCCGTAACTTTTTCCAGAAGATCGGCCGAGACAGCGCCTCCATTTTCCCTCGACAAAATCAAAATGCGCACAAGTCCAGGCTGTGGAGAGTCTGCCTTGGCCTCTTTTACTCGCTGGTCAGAATTTATTGCATGATATTCGTATGCTTCTTTGCTGCCGGACGATGACCACCCTACAATTTTTAGTTGTGTGCGATTTCGCAGATCCTCGTTAGACTCATTTTCTTTTCGCTCGACTCCATAAAACGCTGCAAGATTATCGAGGTCTGAACCAGTTGCAAAAGCCAGTAAATTTGCTTTGGCTGCTTGATTGATTCGGCTTCTCAATAACAACTCACGATACGCTGCCACTTCCATCAACTTTATGACCGGATCACTTTCGAGATATGCAGAAAATTCTTGATCCAAAGATATGAGCGTTTCTTTCATGCGCTGCAATATTTCACCAAAAGTCATTTCTTCTATAATTTGCGGTGCTTGCAATTCGCTTAGATTCATACTCATATCACAAGTCCTTCCAGAGTAATTTTTTGTTCGTTAAGCAAATAAACGCCATTCAGAGATACTGAAATATGAGCCCCTTTGATTTCTGTAATCGTAATTTTTTCAAGTTTCAGTCTTGGCTCCCACTTTTGTAAAGCGTCAGCGATGGCAGCATAAATTTGCGGAAATAGCTCTTTGTTGATTGGCTTGTCGACCAGATCAAACAGTCGTGAGCCGTATTCCCTTTTCATAACACGGCTGCCGATGGGCGTACTCAAAATATCAACGATAGATTGCTTCAAATGATCAAGGTCATTCAAATATTTTCCCGTTTCACGACTCATGCCTTTCATCAAGCGCCTCCCATACATTTGCAGAAAGGCGGTGTTGAACTCAAACTTGTGGAAGTCAGCGAAATATTGCTGCTGGACATATCAATTGATGAAGCGCCGCACGACAATTGAATTCCAGATGACGATAGTGTAATGCTTGAATTTTCAGATGAAATTTCGATCTGATTATTGTCGATGGTAATTGAAGCATTGCCAGATTTTAATTGCACATTTCCATCATGCACATATATATATGTGTCGTTTGTTTTTAGCTCGATGCCATTTTCAAACGATGCCTCAAGCTTTTTCTCTCCGTTTGCTTTTACATCTGCTTTTGCATTAAACGAAATGTCGTTTTCATTTTCCGGCGCATCATACATATTATAATGTATCGATCGCAAAACGACGCTCTGCGAAATTTCACCAAATGGAGACAGCACAACGACTTGCTCACCAACTGAGATTGGAATCCAATAACTTGTATCTCCAGCTGTAGAAATAATCGGTAGCCAATTTGTTTTCACTTTTCCGATTTCAACTTTAACTTGCGCACCATCGATCTCAGAAATTTTTCCAATCCGAACTAAATTTGCAACGCGCCGAAACAAATCAGACAATGCAAAACTAGACTGCATGATGATCGTCTCCATTAATTACGATTGTATGCACTGGAATTTGAAGCTGTTCATTGTTCCATACGGATTCGCCAACATGCATTTCGTGGCTCCATTCGATTAACCAACAAAGATAAACATCAAAATCCGGATGAAATTCATCCTTTGAAATTGACAAAACAACTGCCGGAGAAATTTCTTCTCCAAACGAATTTAGGTGAGCAACATTTGCAATTTTGCATGCTAGATTT
>BNWK01000199.1 GCA_025998775.1 Alphaproteobacteria bacterium
ATTAGAAATTTATCGGCCAATGGATCGATTATGGCCCCAAATTTGGAGGTTGCATTCCATTTTCTCGCTAAAAATCCATAACAATACCATTCGTAAAAAAATACATTGCCTAACTTCCGTTTTTTATGTATAATTGAACAGTTGTTGCGTTAATGAGAACTGAACTATAGGCGCTTAGAGACCGCTGCATAGTGAGCTATTTTTTGCAAGACACTCGTGTCGTAGAGCAAGGAAGAACGCAGCGTACTCCCTGTACATGAGGATCCGAGCAGCGGATCTGACGAAGCCAATTGCGAAAAAGATCCATTATGCAGCAGTCTCGTTTAAAGATGTTTGCTTTTTAGTTTATCATCATTGCTTGCGTTTTTATAAAAAATATATCAAATTGGTCATTGTTGGCCGATGTAAGACATGCTTTTATTTATTCGATAAGTACATTGCGAATGGATATGGTGTATTATTGAGACTGCTTTTTATTGATGGAAGACTCTTATGTTGAAAAAAAAGTTATACGTTTATTTGCTTGTTGTTGTCGCGATATTTGATGAATCATCCAGCTCAGAAGACGATTTCATGAAATTTTCTTGCCCATCGACAAAGGCAGGAGTGAGAATCATAGATCTGAACAGCATAATGAATGGAATGAATGATGAAGAGCTTTCTGCTGAAGATCGACGCAATTTTGAAGAAATGAGATTCGATAATCAGAAATTGTCTACCGGATTTCTACCAATTTTATCAGATGAGCATCTTTTAGGTTTCAACAACTCAATAGATAAAATGAATTACCGAAAACGTTTGCTAGCTGCAATCGGAGAGTCATCCAATAATCCAACGGGTCGAGATACATTGATAGCATTTCTGATAGCACTTCAATATAAGCAGAAAAAAACTCCAGATTTTACTCTTGATTTCGTACAAGGTAGCAATTGTTGCGTATTACCAAATGCAAGACACGCACTATTCGGAGACAGTTGTTCTAAAATGATAATATCCATGCCACCTGATGATAAATATCTTAAAGCCTCTGATGGTTCAACAGTTGGATTCCTACATACTGGATGTAATGAGACATTTTTAGGTTTAAGACGTTTTCCAAACCCAATCTCATTTTCATCCGCACTAATCCACGAATTTGGCCATGCTGCTCATTCTATGTTGGATATAAATGCACCATATGTATTATTTGAAAAATACATGCAATCGAATGAAATGAAAAGATTTGCCTTTCCATTTTTGAATATTCCAGATAAGGTCGTAAAAACAGAGATTGAAAGAAATCACTTAGAAATGAACGTGTACAACTCATATCACATCCTTAGGAATTCCGAATCTATCTCCTCTCGCGAAGCAGAAAAAGATATCCCATCTACAGTGCTGCAATCTCTGAATGAAGATAACAAAAAGTGCACAGATGATCTTATGAAAAAAATGCCACGTTTTTTAAAATTGGAACACGAAATAGATAAAGAATTATCTGCGCTCAATCCTCAAAAACCAAAATTTTCTAGTGCGATAGCCGGAAAAATTTTAAAATATATGGCTATGAAGTCGTGGACATTGCCTGAAGAGATCAATCAAATGTTAGGTCTCGCACAGTTGAGAGACACACTGTTTGTCAACAGACTGAGCGACTTTAGCAGCGCATATACCGCCGGAAGGCCATTCCGTTTTTCACATTTTAGCTTTCCCTACCATTTTCCTGCGGGAAAATTAGACTTTTCACCATCAAGGGAAGCAATGAATGAGTTGTTTGGCCTTCATGGTTGCGATTTTAATGACTACTTAGCTAGAGTACAAGCACAAGCCAGATTCGTGCCCACTCTGCACAGCCCTATCAAAAAAACATCAGCATCGAGACCTGCTGCCAAAAGCAAAAAAGCAAAGAAAGGCAAAAGCCCAACTTCCCGCAAAAGACCAAAGTTGAAATCTGTCGCCAAAACCAAAATAACACGAACCAGAAGGCTGGCTCCTCGCAAAACATTAGCACGTAGACATAGGAGAGTTTTCAGGCAAATATAGTAGAGAAAGTTTCATAATATGATTCAAAGGCTCCATCAAAAGACAAGGAAAGCAACAACTTCAAGGATGCATTTAGCATCTCATCCGTTTTTGACACGATTTTGGTTCGTCGAATCATGCGTCCTAGATAAGGCCTGGCGTGTAATATTTACATTTTTTAAATGTTGCAACATCGTGCTTGCCTGTAACCCATGCGATAGTCTTTTTTTTACCCTATCAACAGCTTTAAATATCCATTTTTTGCATTTATGTCTCTGTTTTTCTTTGACAAAGCCATTCTTGTAACCGCTATCCAATCCACAATACCTACAGTGCACAATACTCTCCTATTTCAATACTTGTTGGCATTATATGACACACTATATTTAATCGAAAACT
>BNWK01000200.1 GCA_025998775.1 Alphaproteobacteria bacterium
TCTTCCTCCTTTTTCATCGTTTCCGTTTCTTTGCCCTTCTCAATTTCTTGATCTGTTCTCACCTGTGTTCTTTTCTTTTCCTTCTCTGCACCCACTCCCTGTGTTTTCCTCTCTTTTCCCCTTTCATTTCCCTCTCCTTCCCTTTCTTCCTTCACTTTTTTCTCCTTCCCCACCTCCACCTCTTTCTCCCCTTCCCTTTTCTGCAGTCCCTCCACACACTGGGCGGCGGAGAGGAGGACGCTCAACAGCACGGACATGGGAGACTGGTGGCACAGCATGCGCGAGACACAGCCCTGAATGAAGGATGGATGAGAGAAACGGAAAGGGAAGATGTAAGGAAAGACAATCCTTAATATCACAGTGGCACATAAGACAAAGAAGAGGGAGCAGAAGAAATATGCACATACATTCAGACACATCCAAATTCAAATCCAAAGCAGCAAAAACAAACTCGGAAGGAAAGCAGAAGCGATAGAACAGAGGGTGGAGGCAGCAGGCGCAGGGCGTGAAGGACGACTCGGCACCCCACGAGGTCCCACACGACGTCTGCCCACCCGCCTGCAGTGAAGGGAGAAGAGCGCAGCCAAGGCAAAGAATATTGGCAAATAATGATAGTAACAACAAACAACAGCAGCAGAAGCAGCAAAAACAAAATAATACACATCAAATCAACAACAACAGCAAACATACAGCACACAACGAGCACCACACACACCTTTTATCGTCATCAAAAATCCGCGAGCCAAGGGCGGGGGCGCATACTTCAAGTAATACTGCACCGCTAAGAGAGGCAGCGCGTGGGCGAGTCGTCCTCTTGCAATAGCTGTGGCCGCATACAGTCTCAACCCCCGAAGAACGCTGCCCATAACTTCTTTAAAAGTTACATTCTTGGTTACTTCGCCCTCAGCTAGGGTATGTGAGGAAGAGGAAGAAGGAGAAGTGGATAATTTAAGCAGGGCAGTCACAAAGCTAGGAAGTATTGGTATGTATTGCAGTTCTATTTTATTTCCCTTATTTTTTTTCCCTTTCCCTTTTTTTCCGCTCTTTCCATCATCTGTCTCCAGTTTGGCTTCCTTCCCCAATAACAGATCGTGCTGCAACTCAACATACGCACTCCAAGCATTATCCTTCTTTGCATCTGTGAATGATGATGATGGTGAAGGTGATGATGATGATGAAGGTGATGAAGGTGATGAAACCACACCGGCAGCTTTCAAAAACACCCGTAATTCACTAAGCACATCTCTCGGGATCACCAATCCAGCAGGAATAGGCATATCTTTGTGGCCAAGGAATGAATCCAAAAAATAGCCCCATACTTGTGATTGAAATGCATCTTGAATCCGAGCGCTTGAATACGATCTGAAGATAATGTCAACAATGCTAGATCCAACTTTGCTACGGGAAAGATGAAAAGTATGTGGAAGGATTTCTAACACGATAGTATTTCGAATATTCTCGTTTCCATGTTTTAGAAGTGAACATAGCACATTTGCTCCTGTTTTTGAATAGGATATTCTGAATAGCTGATTTCTCAATTCATCCAACACAGCTTTTTTATAACTGCTTGGACCAAATTTAACAACAGCTTGAACGTATTTTGATGCTTCAAGCTGAAAACAACAAGAAATAACATTTCCTTTTAGCTTGGAATACAGCACTTGGATTCTATTTTCACCAGTATCTTTATCTTTGCTTTTTATAAATTCCATTTTTTACACCAACAAGAATTTTGTTGATTACTCTCCCCGCACACGAGCTTTGTTTGGCGCCGGAGTATCATTTGACCGAAAGAAGATGATGGAGATGTCAAAGAAGGTGACAAAGAGAAAGATGAAGATGTCGAAGCAGGTGTAACGGAACTGGCAGCAGAAGAAGAAGAAGAAGGAGGAAGAGATGTAGAAAGCAAGGAAGATAATGATGTGGAATGCAACGATTGCAAATAAGACGAGGGGGTTGAGGCTGAAGATGGAAGTAACAACGGAGGAGACAACACAGTGGGCTCAGATGGCTGTTTGCTCTTATTCCTATCTTTATCACCATCATGGCCAGCCTTTTGTTTTGACGAGTGGCTTGTATTACTCTCATCATTGTCTCCCCGTGGTCCATTTTTCAACATATTCAACTCATAAGTCCTGCTCCAAGCTCTATATTCTGGCTGCTCATTATTCCGAACTCTCGCTCTTTTCTGGTGAGCGCACTTGTTTACTGCTCGTCTTCTCTTTATCGGTATCGGTATTTCAGTAGTCACAGTTTCCATTTGGTCCTTGATTTCCGTCTGTTCACTGTGCTCATTTTCCTTAGAAATATCGTTATTATCAAGTTTACCATCATCAACAACTTTCCCAGGCTGATTTTCATCATCATGCTCGTTCTCATCACCCTCACCTGCATTGAGC
>BNWK01000201.1 GCA_025998775.1 Alphaproteobacteria bacterium
CATCTCTTATATATATTGTACGCGATGGCAAAACAAGTCCTGAAACCGACAAAGTTCGCATATCCGGTGCAAACACCAAAAATCCGTTGGATGGTTTTGCAACTGCGCCGTGCTGGCTTGCGATGCGCGTCAGCAAATTCAAACTGCTTTCGCCAAATTGCTCGATATTATCGAGTTTAATATTGGCGAACTCCTGCGCAACTGCTGGTTTGAGTCCTTGAGATGCAGCAATTTTTTCTACTAATTCGCCGATAGTCCCAGAAAAAGACTCTGATATTTGAGATCGTAGAGAATTGTTGATGGCGTGTGCTCGAATATGCATGACTTGTCGTGGGCCTTCGACGGTAACTTCTTTCATGAAATAATCGCCAATTTTTATGATTCCAGTTTCTTTATAGCCAAGCGAAACTTCAATTTTTGCTCCAGATTGAGGTAATGCAATGGCATCGTCGAAGTCGTCAAGGGCAATTTCGCAGGAATCGCTTTTGAATCCGGCTTCATCGTTGGTCGAAATGGAAATCAGGCGTTTTCTAATTGTCTCCGTTGAGTCAGATCCGTTGATCCTTACCAAAAAATCCGGTGTTTTTAATCCCATAGTCGCACCTCTCGATTAATTTGCTGTTTTTCCAGCACCGGAAGTTTGATCTGCACACCTTTTGGTAAAACGTAGTCGAATTTTACCAAATGCGGATTGGCCTGCAACACCTGATGCACAGCGTCTGATGTGCCGTAATATTTCCAGCAGATATGATCGAGAACGTCGTTGTCTTTTGTGACATAGACTACCATTTAATTAATCTCTCCAATAAATTGCTAGCCACGCTCAAAAATCCGGATAAAGTTTCGCTACTTTCTTCTGATGTGCGCTCTAAACTCAAAGAAAATTCGATTTTCCGTGGTGTACCATCCGGTTTGAAATGGCTTTGAGTTTCGCTGATATTTGAGATGACAAACGCCCCCAAAACGTCGCCTGCATCAGTGATCAAAACATGCGGATGATTCGCAAGCGCAGACGTTCGCAGATTGTCTATGGTTTTGTAATTTCCTGTGAAATCAGGATAAAATACGCCATCGATATCGATTTTGTCCCCACTAATTCCCAGTCGTTGAAAATATGGCAGCTCTCCAATGCGATCGATTTTTGCGTTATTGTAGTCCGTCGACCGCTTGAAGCCCTGATTGGCAGCGGTTCGAATGGAAAATTTGAAATCTCCAAGTATCATATTTATGGTACCTCTCCGATTGGGTCATACAAAAACGCCCCAGAAAATTCCTTCATTTTTTCTGAAACTGAATTTGCAATCGACGTTGGATTTTGATCAGGAGTTGCCGTCACATTTATACTGATGTTGTTCGTTTGATTTTTGTTCACATTCGTCTTTGAAATTTGAGGTAATTTCAGTGGTTCAGCTTTCTGTTTTTTATCAGAGGAGCTGAACAAACTGCCAACCCATGATTTCGTGGGCTCAAGTGCAGAACCGTCGTTTGTCTTTGAAGTTTGAGGTGTTTCTTTTGTGTCTGGAGATTTTTTCTCATCAGATGAACCGAACAAACTTCCAATGCTGGATTTTATGGCCGCAAATGGCGACGTGATTTTATCGAAAATTCCTGTCGCGAAATTTGAGAATTTTTCCCAGATCGGTTTGATGCTATCCCAGATTGTTGTGAAAAATTCCTTCACTTTTTCCCAGTTCGCGATGATGAGCGTTGCACCAACTGCAAGCGCTGTTATTGCGGCTCCAATTGGATTTGCTGCCACAACCGCAGTTAGAGCTCGAAACGCAGTGGTTACGGTCGGTAAAACAGTTCCAGCAGCCAAAAGTTTCGTTTGGAGTATAGCAAAAGCAACTTGAATTCCCTTAACCACAGCACTTGCGTTCAAAATTCCGCCCTTCACAAAAGTCCAGGCGTAGCCCAAAGCAATTGCAGCGACTTTGCATGAAATCAAAACGCCAACTGTGCCAGTAATTGCCGTTACAACCTCAGGATGAGCTTTGGCGAAGTCAGAAACAGTAGAGCCAATGGCTCTCAAGCCGTCCACCAGTTTATTTATCGACGGCAGCAGCGTTGATCCAAGATCCATAGCAATTTCACTGATGGAATTTTTTAGCAACTGTAAGTTGTTTGCTGTTGTTGCTGCTCGTGCCTGAAATTCCTTTTCCATAGAGCCGCCGTAAGCTTTTGGATCGGAAATTAAAGCCAGCGATTTTTTATAGGAATCTAAAGAACCAACAAGAAGAGCCACGTCTTTCTGATAATCTTTTCCGAAAATACCACAAAAATTCAAAGTCGAGGGGCTGAAGCCAGGCGAGCAAATTACAACCATAGAGTTTGATGGCATTCCGGTAAATGTAGAAGAAAATTAATGGCAGTAGAGGCTAATAATCAAGGAGTT
>BNWK01000202.1 GCA_025998775.1 Alphaproteobacteria bacterium
GAGACATGAAGATTGCAGTGTGGTGTGTGGAGAGGGATGGAGATGGAGTGTGCTCTGAATAGGGAGTCGTTCTGGTTTTTCATTTCTGGTCATCGTTATTTTGTTTTCATCTTCTTTTTTGGCATTTCACTTTTTAGTTTAAGAAGTAGTTTGAAGGTGTAGACTGTTAAAAGAAAAAAGTATTGGAATTGGGAGGTGCAAGAATTGAGAGATCGTCTCCATTTACAATCGAAGCACAAACAACAGACAAAAATAGAGAGGACAGAATGATGAGAACAAGAATGGAGGTGTTAGAGAGACAGAGTTTGCGTAGATTAAGAGTCTCACACAAACTACCGACTTTCTGTGGGAAAAAAAAAAAAAAATCATCGAAGAAATAGCAAAATTGAAAGAAAATGATGAAGAGTTCCTCTGTGCATGCTATGTGTGTATCTCTGTCCATGTTGTGTGTGTGTGTCTGTCCATGTTGTCTGTGTGTCTCTGTCCATGCTGTCTGTGTGTCTCTGTCCATGCTGTCTGTGTGTCTCTGTCCATGCTGTGTGTGTGTCTCTGTCCATGCTGTGTGTGTGTCTCTGTCCATGCTGTGCGTGTGTCTCTGTCCATACTGTCTGTGTGTCTCTGTCCATGCTGTCTGTGTGTCTCTGTCTATGCTGTGTGTTTGTCACTCTCCACTGCAATGTTCCATCAGCACAACTAAAAACAAACAATAAAACAAAAAGTCAAAAGTTTAAAAAACAACAAAAAAGTATGAAAGTGAAAAACAAAACTGGCAAAAGTTTCTTCATAAAAAAATTCTTTCAATTTCACAATAAATCTGCATGTAACGGACAATTCTTTCCAAATTTTCATCAAGTTTTCAAATTCTTTCTTGTTTGAGTCATCCAAAAACGTCGACTTCAAAACATACTTTTCAAGATTTGAGTAGTCTTCCACAACACAAACATATCCTCCTGAACCTGGCTTTAGAACGTTCAGCACTTTGTCTACGATTTCAAAACAGACTGGATAAAACACATTATCAACTCCAAACATTTTCCAATCACACTTCCAACCTTAAACATCCTGACAGATGTTGATGCTTTCAAACCAATTCTTCCAACCTTTTAGGGTAATTATTTAATATAATACAGACTGTAATGTGTTGCAAAATCAATTGGCGGTATGACACCAGGGTGGTATAACCCTTATGTCCAGTACAGAAATGGGAAGTCATAACTGCTCGTAAAAAACCGCCCTCCATGTTCTCCAAAATTAAAGGGCGGTTTAACGTCACGCGGTTTAACGCCCTCCCTCACAGAAGTATTTAAAACCATCTGTTCAAAAATTTAAAGGGCGGTTTAACACCAGGGCGGTTAACGCCTGGCGGTTTTACCCATGTACTGTGATTATCACAGGCTGTGATTAGAGATGACAGAGAAAACGTTCTAAAACTTTAACACCGAAAAGTGTAAAGGAGTTTGAAAAACGTTTTCTTTGGAAAATCCCTCCTCACTGATACATGGCAAGTTATAAAGGTGTGTGAAAGTTTCTTGAATGATGGAGTGGTGTTGAGAAAAGCAGTGTTGAGATAGGATATGATGTGTTGAGAAAAGCATAGTCTGGATGAGATGTCTCTCTTTCTCACCCTCCCTTCCCAATATCCCCATCCCTTATCTTCTCACTGTCTCTCATTCTCACCCTTCGTTCTCACATGGTTCCTTAATTCCAATACCTTTTTTTTTAACACAATCAACACATTCTCGCTGCTGTTCAAGCCCTTCAATCTAAACAACTCCCAAAATCCAACACCGACGAGGTCTTCCCAACTCTTACTCAAGTGATCCTCTTCTTTGCACGCTGTTGTTCATACTTCACGGGGACGCGTTGTTTGGGCTGCAACAGCGCTGCAGAGACGAGGGCACGGAGCTGAACGTACGTGTGATACAACAGTTGAAGATCACTCGCATGTGCGAGGTTGTGCTGCGCATACTGATGGAAATTGTGCCTGAAGGGTCAGAGCTCTTCGACTACATCTACTGCTTCCGGGAGATCGCACACTATCTCGCACTCTTCTACACAGCACGCACGCACAACTCCAATCCCACCCCTAGCTCCAGCTCCAGCTTCGGCTTCTTTTCCAACTTCGTTTGAAACCTATTTTGACTTCGCCTTCACTCCCGATACTATGACATAGGCGGCCGTGTTTTGCGTGGCAGACGTGTTTCTGCGAGACTGTCGGAGCGAAAAGGCCGACGTCGTGTGCAGGCTGCTTGATCTGTGCGGATAGAGAGATGAGGCAAAACCCGAACAGGAATAGGAAAAAGAAGGGGTGGAGGGAGAGGGGAAGAAGGAGGGAGACAAGGATGTGGCGATGGAGAAGGGGTGAGAAAGGGAGGGAGACAGAGATACAT
>BNWK01000203.1 GCA_025998775.1 Alphaproteobacteria bacterium
ATACATCAAAAAGAACAGAAAGTCAAGAAAATTTGTTTTTGGGGGGTAAAAAACAATCGACTTATTTCAAGAAAAGCAGATGTCTGATGCAGATTGTATTATATTGACATTGCCGAGGATGGCCATCTCTTCATAGCTTGCGATGGCTTTTCCATTTTTTGCAGCTGCGACTCCGCCTGCTTCCCGTACCAGCAAGATTCCAGCAGCTACATCCCATATGTTGGGATCAGCGGACGAAAGCAACAGATCCATTCTGCCGGCTGCCACATATGCCATATCCAGTGTCACGGAGCCTGTTCTTCTGAAGCGATTGGCTAACGTAAATACCTTTTTGCCGGCTACCTGATCTAGAGAACAGACCGATATGAGTAAATCAGACATTGTACGCTTTCCGGACACGCGTATTTTCTTATCGTTTACGTAGGCGCCGCATCCTTTTTCTGCCCAAAACATTTCGTTTTTTATGGGATCATAGGTGACGGCAGCGATAAACTCTCCGTCTTTCTGCAGCGCTATGGAAATGGCCCAATGCGGAAAACCGTGCATATAATTTACGGTGCCATCTAGCGGATCTACTATCCACCTGTAAGACGGATCTTCTCCGACGATCTCTTCGGATTCTTCGGATGTAAGCGAGTACGTTGGCCGTGCATGCTGCAGCTCATCTTTGAGGATCTTATCCGCTTTTAAATCGGCGCTGGTGACAAAAGCCCTGTTATTTTTTACTGATACCTGTAGATTTTCCAGTTCCGAGAAGTCACGTAGCAATCCCCTAGAGGCCTTGATCGCCGCTTTCGTCATAACGGTAATTACAGACGACTGAGTCGGCAACTTGACGCTTATCATAAAGCCCATCCATTTGTTAGATCGCTACACCACAACAGAAAACACCCAAACAACAGAGAACTTTTGAAAAATACTATCTCTTGGAGAATTGGAAACTGCGGCGCGCTTTCATTAGGCCGTATTTCTTTCGTTCGACGACGCGACTGTCTCGTGTCAGCATGCCGGCAACCTTCAAAACGGATCTAAGGTCCGGTTCATAATCCACCAGAGCTCGGCTAATTCCATGCCGAACTGCACCAGCCTGTCCGGATAGTCCACCACCTTTTACCGTGCAAATCACATCGTAACATGCGACACGATTGGCGATTGAAAATGGCTGTAAAACAAGCGCTTGGAGAACTGGTCGGGCAAAATAGTCTGATACGCGCCTGCCATTAACGAGGATTGAGCCGTTTCCCGGCTTAATCCAAACTCTTGCGACAGATTCTTTGCGACGGCCAGTACCGTATGTTCTTCCGAGGGAATCAACCTTCGATATAACTTCCTGCGAATCTTTTTTCTTAAGGTTTTTTAGATCACCAAATGTAGACTGCATTTTCAACCTCTCTTAACATTTTTTGAATTCATGGAAGCAATATCTAGTACCTTCGGCTGTTGTGCCTCATGTGGATGATTCTCACCACCATATATTCTCAGATTCTTCAGCATTTTTCTGCCTAAAGGTCCCTTTGGCAGCATACGCTCCACTGCTTTGCTAATGACTCTCTCTGGAAATCTGCTGTTCAGACATTCTTTCATGGTTCGTTGCTTTATACCACCAGGATACCCAGTATGCCAATAAAACACGCTATCTTCCAGCTTATTACCTGTTACCTTTATTTTCTCTGCATTAACGATAACAACGAAGTCTCCGCAGTCCATATTAGGAGTGAACTCCGGCTTGTGCTTACCACGCAGATAGCTCGCCACCACAGCAGACAGTCTACCTAATATCAAATCTTTGGCATCCACTAGAACCCAATTCTTTTGGACCTGCCCTGCTTTAAGAGAGAATGTTCTCATTTGCTATAATTCCTCATTTTCGATGCACTTATACCATTTATATTGAAAATTTTCAAGTCGCAAACGCCGCTTTATGAAACTTTTTCAATCTGGGAGAAGCTAAGATCTACATTTGTTGGTCTTCCAAATATTGAAACCGAAACTTTCACTCGCTCTTTCTCCCTATCAGCTTCTTCAATCACTCCCTGGAATGATGCAAACGGACCATCACAAACGGAAACAGAATCTCCAATTTCGTAATTGACCGCACAGCTGGCGGTAGTTGCACTGTCTTCCACTTTTTTTACGATTTTCTCAACTTCTGCATTGGAAATAGGTCTTGGCTTTCCTCTGGCGCCAAGAAATCCAGAAACTTTCTGAACAGACCTGACCATGTGCCAAGTTTCGTCCGTCAGGTTCATCTGCACAAGAATGTAACCGGGAAAAAACTTCCTTTCGGTTTTTATTTTCTCGCCTTTCTTTATTTCGGTAACCTCTTCAGCGGGAATTAATATCTCGCCAAACATACCTTGCAAACCACTTC
>BNWK01000204.1 GCA_025998775.1 Alphaproteobacteria bacterium
TATAATCTGTTTATTTTTTATGACCTGCTTAAATATCGACACAAAAGACTTTTGAATATCTTTATTTTCAGCAATTTTTATGACCTTTGGAACGAACAGGAACGTCAATGCTGCTATTACCGCTCCTATCGCGGCTAGCAGGTATATGGTCTCTTTCCATCCAATAAGATTGACTGATTTTGCCACTGGAAATCCGCCGCAGAGAGCTCCAATTGTTCCCATCACGTTGGTTACACCGGAAAGCAGAGCGAAATGCTTAATGGGAAAGACAAGGGACGCAATCTGCAAACTCGAGATAAACGCGCAGGCTGCTCCTGCCCCTACCAGACAACGTCCTAATTGTGCAACGTATATCTGATCCGTTAGTGCGAACAAAATCGATCCAATAATTGATAATAAGGCAGATGATCCGATTAGATTTCTAGGCCCCAGCTTGTCGAGAATTAGCCCGCATGGAAGCTGCAAAACCGTGTATGAGTAGTAGAAGAACGAAATTATAACCCCAAGCATACCAGTTGTTATTCCATAATGTGCCATGAGATCGTTTGTCATTACACTGGGAGAAACTCGCAAAATTACTTCGTATAAGTAAAATATATTGGCAATTCCCCATATAATCCAAGGATTAGCAACTTTTTCCGCTTTACGATTCATGACATCTCTCCTACACTAACTACTCCAACAAACAAGCAGAAGCTCACAATTAAAACACAAAGGAGCATTATACCAAAAAATACAGAACGGAAAAAGCAATTTTATTAAATGTACTTACCACCCCGTGAGTTTTTTGCTATTGACACTTCAAGACTATTTTTACGTAGTTTGCAAAAAATCCTCACTTTTTAGGCCGTAAAATGATGCACTTCGCACTTGAATGGGCCATCAGATGATAGTCATTGCAGCCGCTCTTTGGAACTTGCATCTAGCCTGTTCAAAATAATAGACAAACTGGAAGCCAACCTCACTCTTTAACATAATCTTTAAATTAGCTCCTATTCGTGAACTGGGTTATTCAACAATCAAAGCTGATTTTTGCTTCAACTCCTTGTCCTCAAAACCAGCACTTTTGTTCCGCAAGCTAAACGCAACGGGAACGAAGCAGCGTGACGCTGCACCCGCTTAATTTTGCAAGTGTCGATACGAGGGCGACGCCACGGCTTTTCCTTAGATTCTTTGATCTATGAAAAAGCCCAAAAAGCGGAGCGAAGTGCTTGCAACACATGCGTTTTATCATTATCGGATCCAACGTCACGTTGGTCACGTTGTGATTAGCGAAAGGAACAATGCTTCAAACAACTCATTCGATTGCAATCGCCACACAAAGCGTACTATTCGTTATCCCTGATTGCTGCAGTGCCTTTATTGGTCAGGCGGTATTTCTGTAATCTGCTGTTCGGCTTATCAGGCACGGTCATTTCGATAAAGCCACAAGACAAAAGCGGCTCGATGTGTCGCCTGAAGGCTCTACTGCCGTTACTCAAGCCAATTGCTTCAAAAATTTCTTTGCGTGAAAGAGTGTTATTTTCAAGCGATTTCAGCACGGCAAGCGCAACTTCGCTCAAATCGACTTGGTGCTTATCTTTGTACTTAACTTGGTGCTTCGCTTGGCTTTCGATAATTTCCAAAAGTGCAGAAAGCGTAAATTCGATAAACGCGCTGGAATCATTGACTTCTCGTGCGTTCTCAATCGCCTGATAGTATTGCGGTCGGTTCTGATACAACACCGACTCCATCGGTATCCACGCAAAAATCGAGTTCCACTGTGCAAGAAGAAGCGCCTGCCAGAGCCGCCCCATGCGTCCATTACCGTCTGCAAACGGATGAATGGTTTCGATTTCGTAATGCAGGATTGCGCTTTTCAGCACAGCATGAAGTTCTGATGCCTTTGCCCATCCGAACAAGTCCTCAATGAGCTGCGGCACAAACTGCGGACGCGCCCCCATATGAATTGCCACATTGCCATCGAACACGCCGACATCGCCACTACGGAACTCACCAGCTTCATTCACAAGCCCCTGCGTCATCAGCTTATGCGCTTTCAGGAAGTCGCTGATGGCGTAAGGGTCAAACGTCATAATTTTGTCATAGGCTTCGTAGGCGTTTTTTACTTCCTTAATCTCCGTTTGCTTGCCAGCTACTACTCTTCCCTCGATGACGGCGGTCACTTCGCCGAGCGAGAGAGAGTTCCCCTCAATAGCAAGCGAAGAATGGATAGTCCGCACACGATTTTCTCGGTGCAGTTTAATCCCTAACTCCGCATCAAGTTAGGTCGCCTACGTCAATTTTCTTAAAGATTCCTTGAGTTTTTTTTGTCATTTCGGATCGATGCCAGAGACCGTTGATTTTGAGTTGATAAATAGCTTTGGCG
>BNWK01000205.1 GCA_025998775.1 Alphaproteobacteria bacterium
TCATTCCTATGATCTTGGATCCGCCATAAAACAAATTGACGACGTGTTTTGCAAAAAGGAATTCGTTTCTGACATAGATGCTTTTCTTGAAAGAAAATCAGAATTTGATCATGTGTTTGATTTTTTTTGAGATATTTCTAGCGCAATATGATGCTGAAAAGCGCAAGTCCAGCGGAGTTTGGTGCACTCCGAAGCCAATCGTCGATTTTATCGTTCGAGCTGTCGATCAAATTTTACAAAAAGAATTCGGCATGCCTGAAGGCTTAGGCGATGAAAATGTCCATGTGATAGATCCAGCAGCTGGTACTTGTACTTTTTTCGTCGGAATTCTGGAACTATTGAAACGCCGTAACGTTGGATCCGCAAACTCACTACGTAATGGAGAAGATGAAAAAATAAGCGCCCGTGGTGCAACCACTGTTGAAGATAATCTGAAAGACCGATTGCACGGAATTGAGCTAATGCCAACGCCTTTTATTCTTGGTTTTCTGCGATTGGATTCTGCTTTGCGTAGAAGTGGCTGTGATTCAGTTGGAAAAAAGCGCTGGGATTTGCGATTGAAAAACTCTCTGGAAGGAGAAATAGATGTCTTGTGATATTCCCGTGATGGTTGTGCTTGGGAATCCTCCCTACGGCGTAAGTAGCTCAAATAAAAGCAAATGGATAATGGGATTGCTGGAGACTTATAAAAAAGATTTGAATGAAAGAAATATTCAACCACTTTCGGACGACTATATAAAATTTATTCGATTTGGAGAGCATCATGTCGAGAAAAGCGGCGCCGGTATATTGGCATATATTTCCAACAACAGTTTTTTGGATGGTGTAATTCATAGGCAAATGCGAAAGTCATTGTTGGAAACATTCGATGAAATTTACATCGTCGATCTACACGGAAATTCCAGAAAGAAAGAGAGCTGTCCGGATGGTTCAAAAGACGAGAATGTTTTTGATATCATGCAGGGCGTATCCATTAATATTTTTATCAAAAAAAGCAAAGACAGAGAGTTAGCAAATGTCTATCACGTTGATTTGTATGGTAGGCGGAAAGAAAAATACGCTGGATTGCTTGATGGCGATCTAGAATCGATGGGTTTCAAAAAAATTGCATATGAATCTCCATATTATTTTTTTGTTCCCAAGGATTTTGTTGAAAAAGATGAATACAACAAAGGTTTTGGAATAAAAGATTTGTTTGCGCTTAATTCAAGTGGAATTCAAACGGCTAGAGATGAATTAACGATTAAAAACACAGAAGAAGAAGTGCAGAAAACCATTTTTGACTTTGCAGATTTAGCAACAAAAGAGGCAAGAGAAAAATATGAGCTGAAAAATGATGGTAGAGACTGGACAATTTTACAGACACAGCAGGATTTAAAAAATTCCAAACTAAATAAAAATCTAATCCAGCCAATTTGCTATAGGCCATTTGATGTTCGTTTCACCTATTATACTGGAAAAACCAAAGGATTTCATAGTCGTCCAGGAAAAAAAATTATGATGCATATGTTGAATGGGGAAAATTTGGCACTGATAACATCCAGAACTGTATACGGCAATTATAATTGGCAGGATATATTGGTTACAAATAGTATAGTTGAGTACGGTATCATGGCAACACGCGTTGGAAATTCTGCACCAATGTTTCCTCTCTATCTCTACTCAGATCATGATTCGTCGAGAACACCCAATTTCCAGCAAGAAGCCATCGACAAATTTGCAGATGGCCTAAAATTGAAGTTCGTTCCGGAAAAAACAGATGAAGCGAATACGTTTGCGCCATTGGATGTTCTGGATTACATTTACGCTGTTTTGCATTCGCCAAAATATCGTAAAAAATACAGGGAATTTTTGAAGATAGATTTTCCGAAAGTTCCCTATCCAACCGATGCAAAAAAGTTCTGGCAACTGGTGGAACTTGGAGGTAAACTGCGACGAATTCATCTGTTGGAAAGAGATAACCTCCGAATTCTCAAAATAAATTTTCCAGAATCCGGCGATAACGTCGTGAACAAAGTGAAATATTTGGACAACAAAGTCTACATAAACGCTACGCAATATTTCGGTTATGTTCCAGAAATCGCTTGGAATTTTTACATTGGCGGCTATCAACCAGCACAAAAATGGCTGAAAGACCGAAAGGGACGATCACTAAACTCCGATGACATCAGGCACTACCAGAAAATCATTAACGCCCTCTATCTAACCGATAAAATCATGCGAGAAATAGATGAGACCGTGGAACTGGTTTGAAATTTACATCAAAAATATTGCCTCAAAAAAGAACTACCATCTTTCCAGAAAAATGTGGTATGATTATAAGAATGATAGACCTATTGTGAATTGAATC
>BNWK01000206.1 GCA_025998775.1 Alphaproteobacteria bacterium
GCCGATGAATGCAACAAAGCTCAGTTACAATCGAAAGGCAAGACAGTCACCGAGCAAAATTAAGAATTAAAAACTGAACATATCATTTCAGAAAGAACAGCCGCCAGGAAAAGACACCAACAGGATGGTATTTCATAGCCTAACATCTGGCTCAATAGAATCCATTGCGTCGTTGGCGCGAGATAATAGGTCAAAATCAGCAGATGTAACAACCGGAGCTGTGTTGTTAGCTTCTGCCTTAGCGATAAGTTTTTTAAAATCATCGGCTAGATTGGCATCAGCTTTGGCAATTTCAGGAGCTGAAAACACACGACAAGCTAGCCGAAGGAAGGATATAACAGTGCTCCTGACGTCGCTATCTTGAATGGATTCACAAAACGTAGAAAAGCTGCAGGAAAACTTGCACACACGGTGTACGGCGTCATTCGCACACGCTATATTTGAGTCCGTCGTATCCGCTAGCAAATCTCGAATGTTATCAGCTAAACGTCCGAATGCCGCTTTCCAGTCTGCATTAGATAGATAACGAGAGCAAAGTAAACTAGGAAAAGCGAAAAAAATTTCCTCAAACTGAAATGTGTTTTCTTTGGGGGTTTGCACGTTTTTAACGCCAGGAAGCGGAGGCAAGCAAATGTCGCTTTGCGCCTGCTTATACTCAATCACTTCCTGTTTGTTCATACCCACAGACACACCACTACCCAACACAAAAAGCGCACAACAAGCGCCACAAACTATATTATTTTTCAACATTGTTGCCTCACCAATCAAAACACTACCAGCAGAATAGACGATCAACGAAAAAACACAGAGAAAACGGCAAGAACTTCTTTCTGCGTTCTTAGAGCATCAACACACCGCTTCAGACAAAGAACATTATATTCTCATAGTATAGAGTTATCTGTTTTTCATAGTCAATAGTTACTTCTAAAAAAAACAAAAATTGTCATTGGATAATATTTGAAACAAACACACTTAAAAAATCCTCTTTTTGTTTGGGATACAAAATCTCTAAAATGAACAGTACGTAAGCGATTGCCTTCATAGTTCGATAAACAAAGTTTCGGAGAACCCATCGAATGACGGCGGCAAATCATCTGCATCATCATGTCCTGTGATAACACTGCTCGAGCCATTTTTGAAAGAAATTTCCTCTGCGTCATCACCACGCCGGAAGAACTCAGAAAACTAGGATCCATTGTTATCAACTCCTTACTCTCTATACCAACCTGCTCCATATAATTCTCCTCCTTCGCTCCGTGGGCCACAAGATCCTCTGGCATCAAAGCTACTGCCTCTTTCGGTGGAACTTCAAAAGCACCGGTCTACGATACTTGCTGAGGAAAGTCCATCCGGATATGGTCAAGATTCTGATTCTCAGCGTCTTGATACTAATGATCCTCTGGTACAACTGCTTCTGCCCTTAACAAAGAAAGTTCAACTCCAATCGTCTACGACGCTCTCATCCAACATAAGTGACACTGCCGACATAACTCTGAAACCTAGTCTATTTTCGTTTTTGCGTGATGACCCGGCGCCGGGAAACGAATTAGAAATACTTATACCAGACGATTCGCTTTTTTTCAGCTAGTACTGTTTGGATGCACATAGCGGCTGCCACGATGACTATGAAAATTTCTGATCTATCAACATAAAAATTCAACTACGGAGTCAAGTCTTATCAGGCCTATCTCCGTTAGCTGCAATTTCGTCGGATGCTCCATGAGCAACTGTTTGTCGTATATATCTATATAAAGTACTTGCACATTAAGAACAAAAGATGTATAAAACGTGTATGTTGTAATATTGGAGCGGATTATGAAAAAAAAGATATTTGTCGTTAGTTGTCTATGCTTGTTTGGCTTTGCGCTGCATGCAGATTTGTTCGGTATGCTGGACAATACTCCTTCTGCGAGGCTTGTTGCTATTTTGGAAGAGTTTGGTAACGCTCCCAATCGGACTTATTTCCTGCGCTCTCGAAAATTGCCCCTAGAAGAAGCACTGGCCGATTTTTCGTCCTCGTTGTGGGCGTTCTTCCGTGCCAATGGGAGCCTGCAACCTCAGCCCTCATCAAACCCACTAAGAGATATACGTCTGGTTGCGCTTGTTGGATTGCTGAATAACCTGCCGTTTGTACCGGACCCGTCTCTACACACTAACACTCCAACCTTGGTACTCATTGTTTCGGAAAAACTCCTCTTCGAGCTAACAACCAAAGACACCCCTTCTGCTGATCTAAATACGCTCAACCCGTTTGGTGTACTCGAACTACTATCCAAAAATTGTTCCGGCGCTGGCATCGCAAATTACCCCTTTCGTGAATCGAAAATTAAAATTATATCCTGTTTGGGAT
>BNWK01000207.1 GCA_025998775.1 Alphaproteobacteria bacterium
CTGGGCGTGGCTCAAGGCAGCACAAATGAACCGAAGTTGGCCATTCTAACTTGGAACGGCGCTGAAGACGAATCTGCAAAACCGCTTGCATTTGTTGGTAAGGGAGTCACCTTCGACAGCGGCGGCATTAGCCTCAAGCCTGGAGATGGTATGCACGAGATGCGCTACGACATGGCAGGAGCGGGAACTGTTTTGGGACTCCTGAAGGCTGTTGCACTCAATAAATTACCAGTTAATGTCGTAGGAGTAATGGCACTGGTGGAAAATATGCCGTCCGGAACGGCGCAACGTCCCGGCGATATCGTAAAGTCGATGTCAGGCCAAACCATAGAAGTTCTCAACACAGATGCAGAGGGGCGTCTCATTCTTGCCGATGCACTTTGGTACACACAGAATAGATTTTCTCCGGAAATTATGATTGATTTGGCCACACTCACCGGTGCGATTGTTGTGGCGCTAGGACATGAGTTCGCAGGATTGTTCTCCAACGATGATGAGTTGGCAGATAAGATAAAAGCATCTTCCGATTCCACCGGAGAGAAAGTATGGCGTATGCCTCTAACGGATCACTTCAATAAGGGAATAGATTCCGACATAGCAGATATGCAAAACATAGCCAAGCCGTCCGTAAGAGGTGGCAGCATAACTGCGGCACATTTCCTAAAGCGGTTTGTTAACGACGTGAAATGGGCACACATCGACATCGCAGGTGTAGAAACTACAACTGATGACGATGTCTTTATATGTTCCAAAGGTGTAACTGGATTTGGTGTCTATCTGCTCTATGATTTCATAAGTAGTAACTATACTAGTTAATAGGCATGTCAGATTATAGGAATACAGAGTTTGTTATATACTCCACAGACACCGAGAAGTTTCAGTCTGTAATAATTGGGCTGTTGGAGAAAGTGTACTCTTCCGAAAAGAAATGCATATTCTTCAGTCCAATGGAAGATAGGCTGAAAGTTATAGATAAGGCTCTGTGGACGTTTTCCACAAATGCTTTCATCCCGCACGGTGATAAAAAGCTGGGATTCTGCGATAAGCAGCCAATATATTTTACGAGCGTATGTGAAAATCCAAACGCTGCAACTGTCCTCATGATGGTAGATTCGTTTGATTATTCCTCCTGGAATGATAACTTTGAGAAAATCATATTGGTCATGAATTCCTCTGATAAAAATAACTCCCAGTTGGATGTGATAAATGAACTTCAATCTGACTTGCAAAAAAAACTGAAAAATGTAAGATACTGGGAACAAGCGTCATCAGGATGGACAAAAATAGTATAGGAGAAAAAAATGTCTGCACAAAGAACTCTTTCCATAATAAAGCCGGATGCAACGGCTAGAAACGTAACCGGTAGTATAAATGCACGTTTTGAACAGGCTGAACTACGGATAATTGCTCAAAAAAAAATACAACTCACCAAAGCACAAGCCGAAAAATTCTATGAAGTTCATAGTGATAAAGCATTTTATGATAGCCTCTGTGAGTACATGTCATCGGCTCCGGTTGTCGTGCAAGTGCTGTATGGAGACAACGCCGTAGCAAAAAATAGGGAAATCATGGGCGCGACCAACCCAGCAAATGCTGAAATAGGGACGATTCGCCGTGATTTTGGCCAGAGCATCGAGCATAACGCAGTACATGGATCCGACTGCGTGGAAAATGCCGAAATTGAAATAGCGTTTTTCTTTAGTGGACTAGAATTGGTTGGGTAGTATTGTTGCATTCTTAAGATGAGAAGTTGGATTTTGTTTTTTTCTGGATCCCTACGTCGCTACGCTCCTCAGGATGACGACCAGGTGCTCGTATGCCCTTCGAGCAATAAACGCCAGTGTCGCAGACACCGTCGTCCAGAGGACCACACAGTACGACGTAGAGATCGTGTGCTTGCAGTATCTGCATTATTGGCTGTATGTGCATTCTTATTTATGTTTATGCTATCTCTCGTCTCTGATGTTTACGGAGCGGGAAAAGTATTAAAACCGGCAAGTGTGAGCGTAAAACAAAACGGAAAAAACTCCGTAGAAGCCAAGAATATAGCGCTGGCAAGGGCGGCTCGCCAGGCATTTGAGAAAATGCTAAAGGAATACTACAGTCTAGAAAAAAAAGCCGTCAGCAGCATTTCCGATAAAAAGATATCAGAATGTATTGCCGACTATTCGGTAGAACATGAAAAGCAATCTGATTCCTGTTACAGGGCGCAGCTATCATATAGGTTCAATAAAGAAACGGTCGATGATGTCCTTGCCACCTGCGGTCTGATTTCCGCCGATAAATCTCGTGCAGCATCGAAGGAGGTCACGATAGTAGTTTCGATGCATGATTTTATGGAAAAC
>BNWK01000208.1 GCA_025998775.1 Alphaproteobacteria bacterium
GTGTGTTTGAAAGGGCCTGGGGTGGGGTACTTTGGGGGGTGATGGCGTGTCATATGAGTGAAGGCCTGGGCGGCACACAGGGAAGCAAGGAAAATGAGTGCTGATTGAAATATGAAGAACACATTGCCCCGCTCTCACTTCACTTCTCTTTTTCTTGTTTTTATATCACCAAAGTTTAAAATATCTTTTTGCATCAAAAATTAAGAAAGGAATTTTGAATTTTAGCGTTCTAAAAATTTAAGAAATAACAGACTTTTTTAGTAACTAAGTTTTAAGATGGTTTTCTGTTTTCCAAGATGAAAGCACCTGAAGGTTGGAAAAGTGATATTTAAGAATTGTTTTGCTGCTGTGCTTTAGATTTGCTTGTAATAACCAGTGTTTTCTGAGTTGGGGTTATCTAAAGTGTATTGGGTCAGTTTTAGCAACTTCCAATGTGGTTGAGATTGGCCATTTGAGTCTGGTAGAAAGTAAAACTGGCGCCGAACATGTCAGAAGTTTCGTTTGGTCTTTTTCTGTTGTTTTTAGTGTTGTTGATTTAGATGGTGGAGGTTATCGAGGATGGAATCTTTTTGATGGCCCAGGATAGTTGTCCACTTGTTTAGTAATTGTTTGAAAGTCATTCCATGGGGATTGTGTTGGTTTATTTTGTTTTTTTGCTTTGCAGTATTTTGGATGATGTTCAGGAGCCGTAGTGCCGCTTAAATACAAGTGATAGTAAAAGTTGTTGAAAAGTCCTCGAACAGCAATATCAACACAAAACATTTCGAGCTAAAATTATTTTTTTTTATGTATGCATTTCCCGACGGCGTATTATTTCATGTTTTTGCTGCATTTTTTTGAGCACTTCATTTTTTTTTTTAAATTCGGATGGGAAACTACTCGGGAGTGTCATGTGAGTGGGGGGAAATGGTTTAACATCGGGAAGAATGATTTTAGACTGCTGTGCATGGGTATACTTTTTGTACAGGAAAATTTTTTTCCAGGAGTTATAGTAGAAACCGATTTTTCACGTTCACTTTGAGGCTTAGTCCCCATGCTACTATGTGATGCCTCTAACTTTGTGGTCATTTTGAGGCGTTTCTGGCCCTCTAGCACCATGTAAAATGCATGGGCTGTTCTCCGACTAAGGAAACCAACCACTAGTTTATTTTTCTCAAGAGGGGAAAAATTATCAGAAACAGGAAAAGCTGGGAAAAAAGAGGATAAATTTGGAGAATTAATAAATAGGGTAATATTTCTCAGAAAATATTAGCTTTCAAATCGTTGTCAAAAGTTGTTAATTTTGATGATGAAACTTCCCTTGCTTGTTTATTTGATATTATTGGTGCAAACTGAGTGCCAGATATGGAGTATGCGTTCTTGAAAATTTCGGAGAAATCCCTTGAGAATTGAGTTAGTTATGGTAAATTTACTGTTTTTGACTGCTGTACTTCACAACAAGCTTCATCATCAAAAAAACAACTTTCACTAGACTCGATAATTGCCAAATAATGATCTCGTTTGAAATGGGGGGTTTTTGGTGTTGTTGCGGAAATCTTGTTGACTACCAGCCTGAGGATAATTGGTCTGGAGGATCAAAGAAAAAACTTTTAAGTGCTCAAACTTTGTTGGAATATGAGTTTTTAGTCACTGAAACATATTCAGTCCACTTTTTTGCGGAAGAGTTTGTATTTCTTTGATATCTTTAATATGAATACTGAAATTTTTGTACCAGATAACTCGAAGAATGCAGTATACGTCAACGGGTAATAGTTGTACAGACCCACATTCATATTACGATCATTGTGATTAGTTTTAGTTATTTTGAGTGATACAAGACGCGGTTTTAAGCGGAAAGATTATTGTGACCACCTCATACCCATTGCTAGTACTAATAAATGAACATGTAGTTTTTTATGGATTTCCTTTGGGGGACTCCTTCCGAGCATGTTTGTGTGATTATTTAGCATCAGTTTAAACTTGTAGTTAGGCTAACTTGTCATTATTCGCTTGCCATGGTGAAAAAAAAAAAAACTTATGTTGGGGGCTCTATTGCCATATAACTTCATTTTCTGAGTGCTGCTGCTGTCTCTCCTCATCCTTATTGTCATTGACATCTTCAATCATCCCCATTCTTCTTATCTGAATGTGAGGTTTGTCCCTCAATTCACGTAGTTCATTCCTTGGCCGATACAGTTTGTCTTTTTTCTATGAAGAAAAAAAATTTTTTTTTTTATTGCTTGTTTGTTTGGATTGACTCAGGAAGGTTTTGTTTGTGATATTTTGTGATGATATATGTTGCTGATTACGATCATTCTCACCTCCATGCACACACACCCTCCCTTGCTCCCTCACTATGTGT
>BNWK01000209.1 GCA_025998775.1 Alphaproteobacteria bacterium
CATCTCTCTCATATTTTTTGATGTTCGAAAAATAAACGAAAAAAAAGTGAAACGGAAGTAAATAAATAAAAGTAAAAAAAAAAAAAAAAAAAAAAGAGGAAAAAAAAAAAAAAAAAAAAAAAAAAAAAAAAAAAAAAAAAAAAAAAAAAAAAAAAAAACAGAAAAAGAAAAAAAGAGAAACACTAAAAAAAAAAAAAAAAACACTGAAAAAAAAAAGAACACACAGCATTTCCAAAAAAAAGACAGACACCAAAAAAAAAAGGTTTTTTTTCTGAACTAACTCAACAAATCCTCCCATCAAACAAACATTATTCGCATTCTTCACAGATAGCTCCGTCGATTTACCTTCCTTATCCAAAATTTCGATGGATGTGATTTTGTCCACATCCAACTTCCCACCGGCGATCTGCATCTTCGTGTCCTCTTCGTCCGAGAAGGTGTGGTACTGATCTGCGAACACTTTAGCAGCCGCTTTCTCGGTATCTGTAGCACGCTCAGAACTGCTAAAGCGAATTCTCGGAACGTTCTTGGGTAGTTGGGATGCAGGGGGGATGGGTGGTCCGTTCCAAGCAGCGGCACGTGAGGAAGGAGAAGAGGTCAAAGAAGTGGAAGGGACAAGGTTGATATGCTTGTTGCCTGTTGGAAAGGAACTGATCGGAGCAGTAAAAGACGGAGACTTTGAAGATGAAGATGAAGACACAGAAGATGAAGTGTTTGGTGCTGGAAGAATACGAGGTGAGTTGATGAGGATGGTTGCTGAAGGAGGAGGAAATAGTTGTGTCTTCTTTTTCTCTTCATCCTCTTCCCCTTCAAATTTACTCCTTTTATTCTTTCGCCTCAACTCATCTTCAGTCAGTCCTTCATCATCACCTCCTTCACGCCTGTACTTTTTTTTCTGATTCTTGTTTCCGTCTTCCGAATCCACCTCTCCTTCCTCCATCTCATCATCATCATTCTCCTTGGAGATTTGCACGAGGCTGGATTCTTTATTTTTTTCTTCCTCTTCTTTCTTCTTACGCTTCCTTTCTTCCTCTTCTTTCTTCCTCTCGTGTTTCTTGCGCTTCCTTTCTTACTCATGTTCCTTGCGCTTCCTTTCTTCCTCTTCTTTCTTCCTCTCACGTTCCTTGCGCTCATTTTCTTCCTCCTCTTCTCTTCGCTTCTTCTCCAGTTCTTGTTCTACAACCAAACGTTTCTGTTCCTCGATTTCCTTATCCATCTTTTGCTCATCTGACTTTCTTTTTCGCTCTTCTTCCTCTCTCTTCTTCTGTCGTTCTTCTTCATCTCTCTTCTTTTTCTGTCTTTCACGCTCTGCATCCTTCCTCCTCTGTTCTTCCTCCG
Organism: Alphaproteobacteria bacterium; assembly: GCA_025998775.1. Lineage (GTDB taxonomy): Bacteria > Pseudomonadota > Alphaproteobacteria > UBA3830 > UBA3830 > BNWE01. The sequence goes on from BNWK01000209.1 coordinate 1,339, forward strand.
CTTTTCTTTTCCGGTCTTCCTCCGCTTTCTTCCTTTTCTGGTCTTCCTCCGCCTTTCTCTTCCTTTTCTGGTCTTCCTCTGCTTGCAACCTTTTGTTCTCCTCAATCCTCAACCTCGCAGTCTCTTTCTTGCTTAACCCCTCGATGTGTATTCCTTTTCCTTTCCCTCTCCTTCCACCCCTCGATCCACCTCCTGACCTTGAACATTTTGAACTATCCTTAACATCGTCATCATCTTCATCCTCACCTTCTTCTCCATCGTTGTCGTTGTCGCCATTATCATTATCATCATCATTATCATCTCCATCCTCACCTTCTTCTCCCTTTTCCCCACCATCTTCGTCATCATCTTCTCCTCCGCTTCCACTGCTTCCGCCTCCTTCGCTTGGCCCGCTTCTTTCCTCACCCTGTTTTCCTTTACCCTTTTTCTCTTTCAGAGCTTTTCCCAAATTCATCTGTGTGTCTAATTTTACTCTCCTCTCCCACCTGCTAAATGCACCTCTCCACTTATTAATACCCATGACGTCCATTACTGGAGGTAATACAATTAGCGGCGTTACTACACCTTCCTTTTCTACTGACTGAAAGAAATCAATGATGGTTATCACCCCAGACGACAATCTCCTCACATCTTGCAATTGTCGTTTTTGCAGTTTCCTTTCTTCATTATCACCATCCTTGCTCACATTTTTCTTCTTTTTGTATATCTTATCAACTGACTCATAAGTTATAATAAGAGAAGACAATATCATATGCATCCGATTCATCAACATCCGAGTCATTTTGTTTTCAAGATCTGAGAAAGTGAAAAATGAAAAATGAAAAATGAAAAGTGAAAAATGAACGTGAAAAACGAAAGATGAAAATGAAAAACGAAAAAACGGAAAATGAAAAACAAAAAAAAAATGAAAAAAAAGAACAATGTGTGTATGTGAGTGTGTGTGTGCGTGTGTGTGTGTGTGTGCGTGTGTGCGCGAAAGCGAGGGTGTGTG
>BNWK01000210.1 GCA_025998775.1 Alphaproteobacteria bacterium
CACATCTCCCTCCTTCCCCATGAAGCAGTAGCGGGACTCAGTAGCCCCCGTCCACTCTTCATCATCCACCATTACATCCTCTAGGGTAAGCATATCCCCCTTTTTCCTTTCATCAACTCCGACAGAAGCTCCCGTGGATAGCGACATATGGCTTACACGAACGGGGACGTTGGAAGAGGACAGAAGACCGGAAGAGGTGGTGATCGCAAAAGAAGATTGAGGAGAGGGAGAACAAGGAGAGGTGATGTTAGAGACAGTGAAGATGGGCGAAGAGGCAGAGGAAGAAGACGATGATGAAGAAGATAAGGTGGATGAGGAAGAGACAGACACGGTGCTTTGTGCAGATGTTAAAGACGAAGAGGAAGAGGAAAAGGAAGAGGAGGTAGGAGAAGGAGACAGGTGTGGAAGAAGATTGAATAACGGTGGGGGAGGAAAAAAGGACGTGGAGTTGTAGGAAGAAGAAGAAGAAAGAGAGAAACGAGAGGGAGAGAAAAACATTGAAGACACAGCACGCTTTGCCTCTTCCTCTGCTATCTTTTTGGCAATCTCCTTATCTTGTGCCTCTGCGGCGACGGTGTATTGTGGATCGAACTCGTTGTCCCAACCGTCCGGCAGCCCCTCCAGGTAGACGGCGCCACCATGTCTTCCGTCGTAACGATACGACAACGAGGCGGTGCGCATAGCCACTTGCAGCCTTAAGTCCTTTCACGTAAGATCGTGCACAGAGAGGTACTGCGGGTTGATTGTGGACGCCAGGCCGTTGAAGTGGTTACCATGCGTCCAATTCACAAACACGTACGCCTCAGATGCAGTAACAGGCACTTCGAGGCTGCTGTCGACAACAGCCCCATGGATAATCACTTTTGCACTGCGATGTACCGCGCGACCAATGCAATACAGCAAATGTGTGTCCCCATCCCTCCCTTCCTGCAACTGATCCGCAAACCACAGCCGCAATCCCTTGCCTCCGTACTTGTACCCGAACCACGCATTGGAGGTCTGGCGGAAGCGTAAGAGACGCCAGTGCAGTCCCATGCGGTTAAGGACGGGCCAGCACTTGTCGTCTCCCATCAGCGAGGACGTAATAGACCTCGCCGGACATTTCTATTTGGGGAAAGAGAAGAGGAAGATAAGCAATGAGAAAGACAAAGGACGAAAAAGAAAAAAAAAAACCCCATCTCCTAAGACTTCCAACAAATCGAGTTGCAAAAGCACCAGAAGGGGTCGGCTCAGTGCCTCTTCCTTCTCGTATTCCTCTCTCAACTTCTCATTATCCTCAACAGACCGCCTTTTCGCTGTTTTCATGTCGTCATCATCCCCCTCTGCTTCCAACCCCGAGGTACCCCAATTCCATTTCACTCTCCTGTTGGTGTTACCAGACACGTTCTCCGCTGTCCTATTCTTGTTTCTGAGATCACCACCTTTTACTTCCTCCCCCCTCACTTCCCGGCTCTCCCCCCCACAGTGTGGGTTGGGCGCAGCGGCGGACTGATCGTCCCGGAAGCCCGCACAATCTGCAGATGCGAGAGCGTGAATGACTGTGCAGACAAGTTGCTTGAGGAAGACGGGTCGTCGGAGGTCTGTCCCGGCAGGGGGGTTAGCAGGAGATACTTCGACGAGGGACATATCCTGCACACGCGTCCAGACAAGCCCGTCTCGTGGAACGTGCTTTGGAGGGGGACCCCAGATGATCTACTCCTTCTCCATAAACACCTCAAGCTCTTCCACCTTTTTGATGCTCTTCCCTTTTCCTCCCTCCTTTTCTTTTCCTTCTCGTGCACTTGAGCAGTGTGCCTTCCTTTCCTTCCATCGTCTTTCTTCACTTTGGGAACGAAAACGAAGTTCTCCACTACTACCCTATCGTTTATTGCTCTGCATTCTTTTCTTAACCCGGCATATTCCTCACCCCTCCTCTGTGCTTCTGCCCACTCCCTTAAGCGCACCCTCTCTTGGCTGTCCACATCCCCCTTCAAGGTACCACCAGAACGATGGTTCCCCATCTCCTGAAAACCGCTTTTTGTGCAGAATCGGTCTCCGTATCTGCCCAGAGCGATGCGGGTGTTGAGGTGGCGGTTGAGGAAGAAGAGGACGTAATCGTTGAGGTAAAGATCGAATGGGTCTAAGCGGGGTGTGAGGCCGAGGAGGATAGGATGGGCCCAGTAGACAAACAGCTCCAGTTGCCTGTACTTCACGATGTACTTTCGAATTTGCTTCAACTCCAGCTCAACAAGAATAGAGGCGACAAGCTCAGCCTCCAGCTTCACCGCCCGGGTACACAGATTGTAACCTATTTGTTCACTAAGATACCCAACACCCTTCTC
>BNWK01000211.1 GCA_025998775.1 Alphaproteobacteria bacterium
AAATTGCAAATGTTGCTCACCTAAATTCGTTTGGAGAAGAAATTTCTCCGGCAGTTGTTTTGTCAATTTCAAAGGATGAATTTCATCCGGATTTTGATGTTTATCTTTGTTGGTTAATCGAATGGAGCCACGAAATGCATGTTGGCGAATCCGTATGGAACAATGAACAGCTTCAAATTCCAGTGCATACAATCGTAATTAATGGAGACGATCATCATGCAGTCTAGTTTTGCATTTTCCGATTTGTTTCGTCGTGTTGCAAACTTAATTCGGATTGGAAAAGTTTTTGAAGTAAACGGCGCACAAGTTAAAGTTGAAATTGGAAAAGTCAAAACTAACTGGCTACCAATTGTTTCTACTGCTGGAGATACAAGTTGTTGGATTCCAATTTCAGTAGGCGAACAGGTTGTTGTGCTATCGCCTTTTGGTGAAATTTCTCAAAGCGTGGTGTTACGATCCATACATTATAATACGTATGATGCGCCGGAAAATGAAAACGACATTTCGTTTAACGCAAAAGCCGATATAAAAGCAAGTAGCGAAGGAAATTTTGAAGCGTCGTTTGAAAATGGCATCGAGCTAAAAACAAACGACACACATATATATGTGCATGATGGAAATGTGCAATTAAAATCTGGCAATGCTTCAATTACCATCGACAATAATCAGATCGAAATTTCATCTGAAAATTCAAGCATTACACTATCGTCATCTGGAATTCAATTGTCGTGCGGAGCATCGTCGATTGATATGTCCAGCAGTAATATTTCGCTGACTTCTGCGGCGCTTTCTGCGACTCCAAATTTCTGCAAATGTATGGGAGGGATGTAAAAAAAATGAAAGGCATGAGCAGAATTACTGGAAAATATTTGAATGATCTCGATCATTTGAAGCAATCCATCGTTGATATTCTGAGTACCCCCATAGGTAGTCGTGTTATGAAAAGGGAATACGGTTCACGACTGTTTGATCTGGTCGACAAGCCAATCAACAAAGAACTATTTCCACAAATTTACGCTGCAATTGCCGACGCTCTGCAAAAGTGGGAGCCAAGACTGAAGCTTGAAAAAATTACGATTACAGAAATCAAAGACTCTCATATTTCAGTGTCTTTGAACGGTGTTTATTTGCTCAATAAACAGAAAATTACTCTGGAAGGATTAGTGATATGAGTTTGGATGAGCTTTCAGCGCCGCAAATTATAGAAGAAATGACTTTTGGAGAAATATTGCAGCGCATGAAAGAAACGCTCATATCTCTGGATCAAGAATTTTCTGCATATCTTGAAAGCGATCCGGTCATAAAGTTGATGGAAGTTGCTGCGTATCGTGAGTTGTTATTGAGAAGCCGAATTAATCAAGCGGCCAAAGCAAACCTACTGGCTTTTGCAACTGGTTCAGACCTCGATAATCTTGCCGCATTTTATGGCGTTGAGCGAAAAGAAAACGAATCCGACGAAGATTTGCGAAATCGCACACAACTGAAAATTGTGGGGTGGTCATCGTCCGGCAGCAAAGAAGCATACGAGTATCATGCAATAAATTCTGACCAGCGAGTAAAAGAGGCCAAGGCTGACTCTCCACAGCCTGGACGTGTGCGCATTTTGATTCTATCGAAGGAAAACGGAGGTGCTGTCTCGGCCGACCTTCTGGAAAAAGTTACGGCATACATGATGCGCGAAGACGTTCGAATGCTGACAGATACCGTCGAAGTTGTTGCCAGCAATATGATCGATGTGAATGTGAAAGCGAAAATCACGTTGATGTCCAGCGCTCCGCCGGATATTTTGGATATCATAAAAGCATCGTTCGTCACCAATTTTAGCAAAACCGCTGGGCTCGGAGTTAGCATTTCGCAGGCTTGGATTATATCGAATTTGTTTTTGAACGGTGTAAAAGATGTCGAATTGATAACGCCCACTGACGATATTCTTGTTACAGAAATCGAGTGTGCAAAACTTGGGGTTGTGGAGCTGATTAGATGAGTTTGTTACCTCCAAATTCTACAAAATCCGAAAGAAACATTGCCAAAGCCATTGATTACAAAGGAAATGCAGATGCTTTGGCTGGATTTAAATTTAATGAAATTGGGGCTGGTGACGTTCTGAATTGGGAATATTCACTAGGACAAATAAATATCGATGATTTTCAAGAACGTGTATTAAAAGGACTGGAATTTCACAGAATTCGCGGCACACCAAAGTCATTGAGGAGCGCATTATCATGGTACGGATTTACGGATGTTTTCATCGAGGAAGAGTCGCCTGGAGCGCATTTTGCGGAATTTCAAATTGGCCTGAATGAAGTCCC
>BNWK01000212.1 GCA_025998775.1 Alphaproteobacteria bacterium
TCTTTCCGTACTTTATCAAATTCTTAGAACCGCAGTGTTTACAACATTCCATTTCTACCTCCACAACGAAATATGAAACATGATACTACTTTTGGTTGGCTCCACCAACTAATTAATTAGAAGTCTCTAATCCTGGCGTCACCGCTTCAGATCCAAGGACTCGATACCTGCTGCTCGCTAGGCTTTCCAGGGCTGGGCTGCCTCCAGCTGTACCACAGCAGCTTACAAATAATGCTCATTTCTGAGCTTTAAGTGAAAGTGACGTTCATTTCGTTCTCGCCACTTTGCAGGACGCATTGGACGCTAAGCTTTCTTTCCATACTTGCTCAAATGTCGGCAACAACACTTCAAATTCCTCTCTACTCAGCCCCGTCAGAGACTTCATTAGACGATCATTCTTCAATACCATTTCAAAACTTAACATCTCGTCAACCTCTACACAAAATAATACATATCTTAACTCTTTTTTGGCTGTTAGTGAACAGGGTTATTGTTTATGATAGGGATAAAGCATACTATATAGAACTGTGTTCACCGCACATATTCCGAACAAAATACATGATAGGTAAAAGCAGATGATGCAAAATGTTCAAATCAAAACCAATATGAGAGTGCTGCCGCATAACTCCGAAGCTGAACATTCGCTGCTGGGCGCCATTCTCATGAATAATGAATGTTATGAAGATGTTTGCGAGATCATTTTACCAATACATTTTGCTGTACCAGTGAATGGAAAAATATATGCAGCAATTTGTACGCTGATATCTCAGGGATTAATCGCAGATCCCATAACGCTGAGAGCTTATTTTGAAAAACACGACGAGTTGCAAAATATAGGTGGTGGCGGATATTTGGTTCAGCTGGTGAATTCGGTGGTATCCATCGGTGGTGCAAAAGATTATGCAACATTGATTCGTGATTTATATCTGCGGCGTCAGCTCATACTCCTCGGTGAGGATATTTCCGAAAAAGCTTCAACGTTTGATTTGGATGTAAACGCTGTTGATCAGATAGAAAGAGCCGAATCAAGATTATACGAAATGGCTACTGCCGATAAACGGGCGGGCGTGATGTCTTTTTCCGGTGCATTATCCTCCACCATGAGCGTTCTGGAAGCTGCCTATAAAAGCGATAGCAGTGTCGTTGGCATAACAACTGGATTCAGAGACCTTGATAAATCGCTGGGTGGTTTAGGCAGATCCGATCTAGTGATATTGGCTGGTCGTCCATCAATGGGAAAAACAGCGCTTGCTACTAACATAGCATTTAACGCGGCGATGGCTCACCAGAAGAAAACAGACGGTGGCGGAAAAGTGTTGTTTTTTTCGTTGGAAATGTCAAAAGAACAGCTGGTTACGAGAATCTTATCGCAGGAGGCCGGTATTCCATCTGAAAGAATTCGACGTGGTGAAATACGGGAGGAGGAGTTCGTAAAGTTGGGCGAAGCAAGCAGAAAAATTGTTGAACTTCCAATGTTTATCGATGATACGCCGGCTCTTAATATATCAGCAGTAAGATCCAGAGCGCGCAAACTACAGCGTCAGTATGGCTTGGATCTAATTGTAATAGATTACCTGCAATTACTTCAGGGAAATCCGGAAAAGAAAAACGACAATCGAGTATTGGAAATCTCTGAAATTACGAGAACATTGAAATCCATCGCAAAAGAATTGTATGTTCCGGTTATGGCGTTGTCGCAGTTGTCGAGGGCCGTTGAAGCTAGAGACGACAAACGTCCGCAGTTGTCTGATCTTAGAGAGTCAGGCTCCATCGAGCAGGATGCAGATGTCGTTGCATTTGTTTACCGAGACGAATACTATGAATCGAGGCGAGAGCCGTCAGATCCCGAAGAACATCAGAAATGGTTCAATCGACTGACGCTGGTTCATAATCTGGCGGAGGTTATTGTGGCAAAGCAGCGTCATGGACCGATTGGCACCACCAGATTGTTTTTTGACGGAAAATATACCAAATTTGACAATCTATCTCTGAGTAGAACAGAAGAATTTGAAAAGAAAGCTGTGTCGTGAGTGCTTGCAGCACATGCACCATTAGACCTATTGCGGAACCTTCCTCTATTTGGTATTTTTGTCGTCGGTGCTTGCGGCACATGCGTTTTATCACCATCGGATCGAACGTCACGTTGGTGCGGTGCGCAATTTATACGAGAAAATCCTGCGAAGATGGTCTTGAACAAAACCACAACTCAAGTTTTTATAGATCTGTATTAATCCGAGATATATGAGAAATTCATTGATATACAAGCGCATACAGTTTTTATATATCCTATTTAATCT
>BNWK01000213.1 GCA_025998775.1 Alphaproteobacteria bacterium
TCTTCTTCTTCTTCTTCTTCTTCTTCTTCTTCTTCTTCTTCTTCTTCTTCTTCTTCTTCTTCTTCTTCTTCTTCTTCATCTACTTCCCCTGTTCCAAGCAGAGCCAAACCGTCTTCTACTGTCCTGGGTAAAGGAAAGCTGGCATCACCCAAGATGTCTGCTTCTCTCCTTTCCTCTTCGGCCTCTTCTGCGTCCACATGGGAGTATATCCCTCTTAAGATAACCGTTGGAAACATTGTAGCACATTCACTACGGCATTATATGCCGCTGACTGAGGAAAAGCCGGCAGTGCCTCTGTTCTCTTTCTTTTCGTCGTCCCCATCTCTCTCTGCAGAGATTAATCCTTCCGTCTCTCTTTCTCTCTCTGGTGGGCCCGATGCAGAGTCTTGCGCAGGTACGCCTGGGAGTGGAAGCAACAGTGAGGGTACGATCAGTAGTGCATGGGGACAGAGGGAGAAAGACACGTACATTGCTTCACTCGCTTCAAACCGGTGTTCAGGACAGGAACAGGGGCAACGCCACACACAGAAGCATGCTGAGCAGATTGAGCAGACTGAGCAGACTGAGGCAGGAGAGAAGAACTGGGAGAAGGGAATCCAGGAGGAGGAGATGGAGGTTGAGAGGACCCAACGGCAAGTGCACGAGCCTGGCATGCAGGAACGGGCGATGAGGGAAGGGATGAATTCACAGAAGAGTCAGAGGAACAGCCAGGAGAACACTGGACAGGTGATGCGGACACAACTGTTGGAAAGGAAGAATGCGGAGAGATCAGTGTGGTGGGTACACGCTGGGAAAGAACAGGAGGGAATAAGGAAATCGATGAAGAAGAGGAAGAGGAGGACGAGGTGGGACACGACACGGGAGATGCACTCACTGAAGAAATCGGAAAAGCCACCGAGAAAGCATCAGTGTGGGGAAAGGGTGGAGAAGCAGCCTGTGCAGGGGTGAGGCACGCTGGAGGCGAGTCACGTGTGGGATAAGGGCCGGCTGCATACCCTGCCTGCAGAAGAAAAAGACAACGAAACAAAATTACAAAGTAGACGTAATAACACAAATCAATCACCTCTCTGACTTCTGGAACGTTCCTTCCGATCGTCGTCCCCTTGACAAGGATCTCGATTCTCTTTGCATCCACATCTACCACGGTCGCCGCATCTGCTTTTTTAACCTTCGGCTTTCCCTTTCCCCCTAACTTCTGCATCATTTCTGGGTCTGCGCATCGGCAACAAGTGATAAATCGATAATAAATCGACAAGTTAAAAAGCACGTTCCAAATCAATATCAAGAAATTGGTGGACAAATATTGATATACGTACACAGTTCGACATCTCAACGATGACATAATGACATACAAACCCAGAGAAGGTATTTTAGTAAAGAAGAGCATCAGCTGAGCGATGGGAACAAGATCAGGACAGAGAGAGAGAAAAGGCGATAGCACTGACACGCGCATCGGTGGGGGTGGTTGTGTTGGCAGTGATGGTGGTTGTTGCAGTGGCTGTGGCTGTGTTTGAATGGTGGGAGAGGATCGCGAATCCTTCACAATGTTCTCCGTAGCAATCACTGTAACAGTCTCACAAACTTCATTACTGCTACATTTACCACCACCACTGCTTCCCCGCATCAGTTTTCTTTCTTTACTGTCGAAATCACTATCGCTGCTACAATCATCATCACTGTCATCATCATCGTTGTCGTTGTCGTCGTCGTCCTGGCCGTAGTCGTAGTCGTAGTCGTAATCATCCACCAAAGCACCGCAACCATCGAAACCTCCATCACCGCCAGACGCATCTCCATGCCCTTCCTCACTGAACACGCCAAACAAATCTGCGTCGATATCCACAGTATCCACACAGCCATCAGAATCACCGTGCTGATACCGATCCCGGCGACGGTGCGCATCTCTGTGTGCATGTGCATGCGGGTGTCTGCCGTGGTCGAGGAGGCTTTCCACCTCCTGCCTCTTCCGGCCTCTCCCGTGCATACGCTTGCCGCGCCTTTTGATGCCGCCACAAAAGCCAGTTTATCCGGCCTGCTTGCAGAGATGGCCAGGCTGCGTGACCGGGACGTGTGTGAACATTTTGTGGGATATGGCGGATGCTACCTCGTGTTCGCGCTGTGCGGGGGGATGGCGATGATGTCTGAGGTTGTGCCCGATCCCTTTCTGGATGTCAGGGAGGAGAGTGGTCCGTACCTGCTGTTCACAGATGTCGTCACCAACAGAAGTAGCACCAGCAGCAGTAGTAGTAGTAGCAGCAGCAGCAGCATTAATGATAAAATCTGTACCGTC
>BNWK01000214.1 GCA_025998775.1 Alphaproteobacteria bacterium
TCTTCAGGCTGCTCATCGTCGGATTTCTTTTTCCCTTTTCTCTTTGGACGTTTGGGGAGGGGTTCATCGTCATCTTCTTCCTCTTTTGACGCTTGGGATGCATTAGGTGGAGGATGTTGTGTGTGGAAGGCTTTTTTGAACGTGTCCCAAATGTCACCCAGACTCTTCTTGAATAAGTAGAGGTTATCAGGGTAGTTTTCACGGAGTGTTTTCATATTATTTTCATTTTTATATGGCCAGGTCATGTCCTCAAAGAGTTTGTCAAAAAATGCAGAGATGGTTGGTGGGTTGTCCGGGTTGAAGAATGTGGTGAGGTCTACTATTTTGTCGGCGAGCCATTGGGGAGTTCTAGTCTTTTCAAACTTGATGAGTTCTGCTTGGAGGTTTCTGGCTAAGGACGAGTTATAAGCAGGCATCTAAAAAAATAGGGAAAGTCTTTAATTTAAGAGAAAATGTCTATACCTTTACCGTCTTTGAACCTAAGCTTTGATAAGAGAAGTTCAAGTAGTCTGTCGAATGTGAGCAAGAATGATAACAGCAACGCCAACAACATAGTTTTGAACGTCATTCCGTATCCAACGGGGTATCAGAGCAGGGTGTTGACACCTAGGAGTAGATCTGTGACACCTAAGAAGGGAGGAGAGGAGGATGTAAAATGGGAAGAGGAGATAGAAGAAGAGATAGAGGAAGAAGAAGAAAAACCATCGATAGTGTCCCCGAGGAAGAGAGCATTTAGTTATAGTGGGGATGAGAGGGATCCTAGGGGTAGTATTAGAGGTGATGTGGGTGGGAAAGAGAGTTATGACAGTCCCGATTTTCCGGATGTAGAGAAGGAATTTAAGGACCAGCTGTTGTGTTTTACTACGGATTTGTTATTAAAGGATTTTGACATGTTGAAGAATGTGTGTGAGAGAGGGAGCAAGGTTTTGTTTCATGAGAAGCAGCTGAAGCAGTTGATCGCTATTTTGTATTTTAAGAAGGAAGATAGGCCTAGGTTTGATGAGTTGGTTGAGATCGAGACCGAGAGGGTAGTGATGAGTAATTGTTTTTGCAAGGACTGCTATAACCCGTTCTATGTGAGGATAAAGAGTATATTTTGTAACAAGAGTGTGAATTTTTTGAGTACAGCACACGCTGTTAATATGACAACAGTTTTTAAGATAAATCTGGAGTTGTGCCTCCGGGACATATTGTGAGAGGGGAAGAGGGATAGGTTAGTAATCCGGGAAGAGGAAAATAAGTTAAGGGAGCAGACCCATGATTCGTAATCGGGGAATTGTGAATATAAGGAACAGGTTTTTTTAGGACTTTCCATCCTTCTTTTTTATTGATTGAGATATGACACACACAGTATATTGGGCTGTTAGGGACTTGTATATCAAGGACAAGGTTGCTGAGGGAAAGAAGATTGGACCTGTTTCTGAGACATATACGCAGCTGAAGGAAAAGAAGAATGCTGAGTTGATTGGTATGATACAGAGAGCCTTGAAGAGCAAGGAAGAAGCAATAAGGGTACAGAGGGACAGAACTACAAAATTTCAGAATTTGGTGGATGCTTGGGATAACCATGAACAAAAGAAGAAGGATCAGGTTATTATTATGCAGCCTTGGAGAGACGCATTGGAAACGGCACAACAGCAGCTGAGGTCTTTTTTTTTATTCATTTATCGGCTTGTCCTTTATTTCTTCCTTTGCATAGGGATTGTCCTCGGGAGACTGTGAAGGGATGGGTGAAGACCTACTGCTCCGACATGGTTTCCTTGGCGGATGCGATAACAGTTGCGGAAGAACTGGAATACGAGATGCTGGGCAAGGAGGTGTACGATTTGTTCTTTAAATTGTGAAGAATGAGCTAGGAAGAGAGGGGAGGAAGGATATATAAGAGAGAGGGATAGGAAGGATATATAAGAGAGAGGGTCTTTATTTTTCTGTCTCATTGTTCTTTTTTTTGTTGTTTATTGAAAAAAAGAGTGATTTAGTTAAAAAAAAATGCACGGAGATAGTGGTGATGGTGGGGTTCGAACCCTGGACACGACCAGTCTTTTACTTTAAAGAGGCAAGATATCTAACCATTCGTCCATAACCCTCACCGAAGGAATATACATTTTTATGTACGTTTATATGTATGAAGTAGAAGGAAATGAAAAAAAACCTGTTCCTTATATTCACAATTCCCCGATTACGAATCATGGGTCAGCTCCCTTAACTTATTTTCCTCTTCCCGGATTACTAACCTATCCCTCTTCCCCTCTCACAATATGTC
>BNWK01000215.1 GCA_025998775.1 Alphaproteobacteria bacterium
TGAAAAACTTGCCAATGACAATCGACGATGAAAGAGTTTATCATTTGCTCAGAAATGGAATCACAGGTGGAATCGCTAATGTATTGCGTAAAAAGACAATCGCTGGCAAAACCCATATCTCTAAATCAGAATGGAAAATGGAAAAGTATTTTCACAAGAGAATTCCAATATTGTTACTAATATTCAAGCAAATGATGCAAATTCTCTTTACCCAAGCTCCTTCAACAGCTTAGAACATAGTCTGAATCCTTATACAAATAACAAGATGTATATGCCCGCGCGTGTCCTCGGTTTTCTGGATGCTAGAGAGAATGTCAAGCTTCCAGCATATATGAAGGTAAAAATGTCTGTTGAGGAATATCGCACTTTCGAGAAACAGCAAATGATGAAAATCCTTAGCGCTAGAGGAGAGGATGAAAAATTGTTCGTCGCTTCTGTAAAAGGTTCTATTAGAGCAACAGATGAAGAACGAATTAATGGAATACAGACAGAACATGGATTACTGAAAGGACAAGCCGCAGATGAGTATTACATCAGTAAGTCAATTAATTTTCCTCCGATATTTCGGAACACTGATATAAGCATTGACGAAAACACTTTAGGTAATATCACGATGAATCAAATCAATAAATTAGGAAAAGTTCCTAAGAAAACACCGGTAGTTCGTAAGTTGACACAACTAATCGATACTCAAGGCAAGTTCATGTCATTTGACAATTACTATTTACGGTTTCTCATAGATACATGTCACTTTGTTGTGGAAGATGTGGAACAAATGGCGATTTTCTCTCGTATCGATTGTTTCAAGCCTTGGGTTGAGAGAATGATGCGGCAACGTATAGAACATATGCGTCAAGGAAATAAAGGAGGAGAAAAATATTGTAAATTAATTACGAACGGAAGCTATGGCTTCGATGGATTAAACGAAGCTAATTTCGCAAAAACAAAATTACTGAATTACGAAAAAACTCAAAAACATATATCTCGTCAAGATTTTTCAGGACTTAGACAAATCAACGATGATTTGTATATCATTTCATATAAACCTCCAACTTACAAATGTAAAACCTGTCTTCAATGCGCATTCTTTACTCTCGATAATGCTAAGTTTTGGTATAATAATGTTCTGTATAATCACATTTACAAATACATTGATGAGGACAGAGCTATGATTGTTTATGTGGATACAGATTGTTATACATTTGCGATTGCCGGAAATCCCGAAAAAGGTTTGGACCAAGGATTTAACGAAATTATTAAAGATAAAGTTTATTACGAAACTCATAAATATGATGTTTTTCCTGACCCAACAAAAGGAAAATCCGATGAGAAAAAGATTCTTGGCTTAGCAGTTGAGAACATCGGTGACAGGATGTTTGCCGCTGCACAAAAAAGCTATATCTTACACAAAGTCAGGCGTGGAAGAGATGGAGAATTCATGCGTGATAGTAACGGTAAATTTAAAATGGAATTCAAAATTGGAATGAAAGGAGCAAATTTGAAAAGAAATGCAAATACTGGAGATATGGATTATCTAAGCGAAGATGAAAATGATGACGAAGAAATCAACGAAGACATATTCCAAGAAATCAACGAAACTAGCTTCAAAAACAATGTAGGAAATGGTAAACCAATTTCTGCAGAAAACATGATTTTTCATCCCAAGAAGATAAATTCAAGCGGGCAATACAAAATGGCTAAAGAGCGTATTCATAAAATCGCAGTATCAGGCATCAACACTAAATCTATCACATTAAAGAATTACGTTTGTGCTCCATTCATTAATGGTTTATCATCGAAGGATTACATCGATATTTGAAATCGATGTTGGAATCGATGTTTGAAATCGATGAGTTCCATTAACGATTGATAATTTTTATTTTTACTTACTCCATGATTTGTCCACAATCAAATGTCGAGGAAATGGAAAGGAAGAAAAGAACCTGATTCCTCAAGTGAGGAAGAACCAATCGTCAATGTTGAATCATTTCTATACCCCTACGTTTCAAAAACAAAGATTAATAAAGCGAAATATAATAGTGAGATAAATCAATTGTTTGATGAACAAGTACTTCGGCCTGAAGAGTTTAACAAAGAATATGTCTCAGATGTTAAGATGAAACCATTAACCAAATTTTGTAGACCATCATTTTCTCCGCACATGAACAGCTGGATAATAGATATAGCATTTTACAAAAATACCAAACCATACTTGTTCATCATTAACGAGAATACCCGTTATTTAGTGGTATATACG
>BNWK01000216.1 GCA_025998775.1 Alphaproteobacteria bacterium
TTTTTATCATTTTTTATTATAAAAAGAGGAGAGAACCATGATACGACTATCTATTTTTTCGGCTATAATTGTTTTTCTTTTTGCTGATACGAGAGCAACAGAATCAGCTGTTCAGCTTAATAAATCTGAATCACGGAAAATTCTTCTTTTCGCTCCAACTAACGTAGTGGGGCATAGGCGACGTTTCTCCATGAGCGATGTGACTGTAAATGATCGTAATGTTTCCGATTTAATGCAAGGGATAAATTATATAGTAGACAGAGCACAAGCCATGAGCGTCCAGAATGAAAACGCCATATACCTATTTAAAACAGTACTAGCTGGGCTAAATAGAGCAACAGTAATTGGAGAGTCGAGAAATGTAAGAGACGTAATACGTGAAGTGTACCTAAAATCACTACAAGAACATCAGGAATTGGCGCCCAGCCTCAACTCAATCTATAAAATGTTCGACACTGCTAAAGTTGCGATAAAAGACGGTGAAATGGCGATTGAATTTGAAATCTTCGAGAACGAAGCCGAAGAGAACCCAAACGTAGAGGCAATGGTTTCGTCGGCGGGTTGCTGTGGATTTCTCTGTCGCATATTTGGAAAAAAGAAATAACAACGCATGATCTCTTGCAGTACATATCGGCATTTCTCAGATCGCTACACCGATATATTTGTTTTTGCATAGCGACCTTGAGATTTATTTAGCATTTTGCATGCTATGTCGTAGTAATGTGCGCATAACCATGTGGTTTTCGTATTATTTTTATCATTTTTTATCATAAAAAGAGGAGAGAACCATGATACGACTATCTATTTTTTCGGCTATAATTATTTTTCTTTTTACTGATACTAGAGCAACAAGACCAGTAGTTCCGAATGCTGAACCTACTTATGCTATAGATGATCGCAATATTTCCGATTTAATGCGCAGTGCTTCCGATATAATGGATGAAATAAATTCCTTAGCAGACAATAGCAAAAAAAATACAGCCACTGCAATCCTCTCTAAAACAATGCTCGTAGAACCGCACAATGCAAACACAGTTAGAGAATCGACAAATGTAAAAGACGTAGTAGCTGAAGAGTATAAAAGAGCGGATAGTGACCATGCTGAATTTGCGGCTTATCATACATCAATCTACAATATGTTCGATACTGCTAAAATTACCAAACAAAATAATGCAATAGCGGTTAAATTTGAGGTCATCGACAAAGAAGCCGAAGAGAACCAAAGAGTTGAAGAAATGGTTTTATCATCAGGTTGCTGTGGATTTCTTTGTAGCATATTTAGCAGGAAAAAAAAATAACCGTGTTCATTAATTTAATTTCGCCACTTTTTGACAATGGAGTTTGAGGAGCTCCAAGAGGCGAAAAATTAAAAGTGAACACGGTTAATAAAGTGTGAGGCTATATGAGACCGCTGCATGATGAGATATTTTTCGCAATTGGCTTCGTCAGATCCGCCGTCCAGATCCTCATTTCCAAGGAGCACGCCTGTGGTTCTACGCTGCATTCTTCCTCACTTTTGCAAAAATATCTCATTATGCAGCGGTCCGATAAAAACAAAAAGGCCGTCGAAACAAACGACGGCGTAAAAAAACCTGCCTAAGGCAGATATCTATTTTTATTAGTTGATATCAAAATCGGCGTAGCCAACAACTTTGTAAATGGCTTCCAGTGAATTACGTTCTATTTCCATCAACTTATCTTTGATGGGTACGCTACCGTTCTTCAACAGTTCCATGTCACTTATATCACACAGCTGCAAAGATGTAGGTGTTACACTCCATATCTTTTTAATTAGAATCTTACCACGGTTCAAAATAACCACAGTAGACTCAGGAGCTAGGTTACTTGATGGTTCCAGATATAACGTGGATGAACTGCTGAAATGTGGCTTGAAATATGATTCAGCTTTTATTGCAAAAGCTTCATTTTTGGATAGAAGTTCCACAGGGCGATGTCGCCATTCTGAAGGAGAACATATTTTGATGGTCATATCAGAGCTGTCGTCTTCCTGGGTGACACTGTACAAAGGCATATTGGAATCCCTAACAGATATTTCCTGTCGTCTCTTGCGGCTAAACTCTACCGGAGCGACAATGTGGCTGTCATGTGAAACTTCCTGCAGAAGTTCCGCTGGCTCGCATCCAAAAGCATGCGATAATCTTCTAATAAGATCCGTATTCAATCTTCTTGAACCAGATTCCAATCTCGATAAATACGAGATAGATATGCTAGTTATTTCCGACAACGTCTCCAG
>BNWK01000217.1 GCA_025998775.1 Alphaproteobacteria bacterium
ATTTTTACTTATGTAATATATTTCTCGGTATATTATCGAATGAGTCCCTTATTCGTTGTTTTTGCTCTTTGGTAAGACCAAACGGCTCAACTCTTTGCCTTGTCTGTGGAAAGTCTGGTAACTGTCTGAGTGTAGGCATTTTATAGACATAAGGCTTCCACGGTCTTCGTAAGACTTCCGTAAATCGCTTCTTCCTTTCCTGTTCCTCAATCGTTTTTAATTGTGCTTTTCTTATGATATCCAGAATGTTTGTTTTTCGTGCTGTCATACTTTAACGTAATTTCAAAGTAAATAACGAATATGTGGAATTCCTAAATATTCTTACAATTCGTTAGACTTTTTCTGACATTCACGAATAACGAAATTTAACGAAATTGAGGAATTCATATATTTCCATCACGAATATCATAAATTGTAAGAATATATATGAGGAAATCAGAAACAAGAAACAAACGGCAAGCACTGAAGAAAAAACGGAACTGCTGGAATATTTGAATGTAAAGAATTTTAAAAACCCCTGCCTTCATACTCTCGTATTATTCGATGACGCGACGAGTTTATTTTCCAACAAGAAAAACCCACTGAATACGTTGATACTAAGAAATAGACACACGAAAATTACGTATTTCCTAAACGTTCATTCATTCACGAGAAACTCAGTTCCAATGATTATGAAGAAGAACATGACGAGTTTGTGTTATTTCGGTGGTTTTAACTCGCAGGATTTTGTAGCATCGTACCCCCAATTTAACTCACCTGTTAGTAGAGAAGAGTTATATAATGTTTATAAACGACTTACCGGAAGAGATATTTTATATTTTAACTATAGTCAGGATAGGCCAACAGTTGAAGTAGTCAAATTGAGTTAGAATTAAATTAAGTTTGTTACATCAATTAAAAATATATTATCTATTCTTGACTGTTATATATTATCTTAAAATTATTTTTATATATTATAAATATAATAAAGTAACAAATGACTGAAAAATTTAAGGTACTCGAAACATTCACGCCAAAATTGACAAAGTTTAACAATAAGGAGGAATTTTTAAAGTATCTTGACATTCACAAGATGGATTTAAAGGATACATCAACATATAAGATGAATAAAATGTTTTCAATTCCAGGTTACAGAATAACGAAAATAAAGGGTGAGATTGGATTAATGACAGCACATTATATACCGAAAGATGAACGCGGTGGAAATAAAGATATTAACACTTTAAGCAACGGAGTAAAGATAGAAGATTTAAAGTTACTTGATAACAAGATTAATTATATTATTGAGATTTTGAAAGAGAACAGTTTAATTAACGACGAATAGTTATCATCGAAATTATGGGTAATTATTTTTATCATTTTATATATGGACCCTAATATATTATATTTATTAAGAGGCTACGGATTGACTGATGAAGAACTTAATGCCTCTACAACTCAACAACAACGGCATCAGCAATGTATCAATAGGAAGCGTGAGATTAAACGAATGAAGGGGGAAATAAGGGATGAAATGACGAACACGACATCGCAATTAAAACGCTCTAGTCTGAACTATAAATTACGTTTGTTGATGAATGAGGAAAAAGATTTATATAAAAATAATAGTTCTCAGTCCCGTAAGTAAATATATTATTTTTATGATATGGAAATAACGAATTATAAATGAATTCTGTAAGTGGTGAATTAAAAAAATTTATTATTAAAAAAGATAATACGTTATTACCGAATAATTTTACTATATCTAAGGGTAAACGTTACATATGGATTATTGCCTGTCATTTAAATCCTGAAAATAATATTAAGGGCTATACATTACATACGAATATTAACCATTCTGATTATTACACTGCTGATGATTCATTTACGTGTTATATTAATGAATTTTTCCTTCCCAAACGTTTTAAATACTCTGATTATCAATTATATAATATTAGGGTAAGAGTTAAAGATGTTGATGGCAAAGAAGTGAATTTGAATGAAATTATCAATATAGCTGATGGTCTGGATGGTGCCCCCGCGGTTGATGAAAACGATGATTTAATAACACCTGAAACTATGGACCCGACAATTCATAAATATAAGTATAAATTAAGGGTTGAGATTGGTTTAGAAACTATTGATGAATAAAAATAAAATTATCTTGAGTATAATGGGTAACAATAGCTATTTTTATGTTCCTTTAGGTATGAAATTTTTAAGATTGTTTTTAAAATTCTTGCCGTTGTTTAATAGTATAT
>BNWK01000218.1 GCA_025998775.1 Alphaproteobacteria bacterium
CGTGTTCAGCAAGCAGTGCGTCTGTACAATATCACACCACACTTGTCTTTGAAGATAGGAAAGGCAATATTCACGCCGAAAGGGGTAGAAGGAAATAGAAGGCAGAGTGGAAAAAGGGAAAGAGAAAGAAAGGGAGGAAGAGGTAGAAGAAGGCGGAATAGAACAGGAGGAGATAGTGGAGGAAGATGGAAGGATCATGCCTAAGTCTAAACCTTCGAAAACAAAAATAAAAGTAGAAAAAGGAATTAGAAAAAAAAGAGATGGCGAGAAGAATGAAGAAAAAGAAGAGAACGACAACATTGATAGTGATGACAATGAATATATCGAACCACATCCTAAGATGATGAGAGCAAGAGCAGGAGAAAGAGTACAAAGAAATAAAAAAACAAAAAATTATGATGACTATATAGTGACTGGTGATGATGCCACGGAAGAGGAAATAGAAAGAGCGCTGTTCTCAGGAACAGGAGAAAGACTAACGGCACAAAGGCGTGCTTACCCTCTTTCTTTTGCTAACAATCCTGCTAATCTAACTAATTATTTTCTATATCCATTTCGCTCAAAAATTAAATATTTCCCGAAAGAGCACATGACACTTCAGTCAAAGCCACCAGATTTTGCTTTGAAAAGACTAAAAAAGCTCTTCCGACCTTACTATTCTCCTCAGTTAGGTTCATGGGAGATAGACGTGGTGTACGCACCTCACCCCGAGAATAAGTACGACTGTGTTTTGTATCTCTTTTGCATAAATGTTAATTCTAAATATCTGAGAGTATTCCCACTGGGCAGCACACACACACGGCAGCAGATTTATGAATGTATCGACACACTCATAGATGATGGACACTACGTAAGCAACATTCGTGGGGATGGTGAGTTCAAGACACCCTTTCCATTTTTCCAATATTATTCCTCCTCTCCATTTGACAATCACAATCGTGTCGTGGATAGAGTGATCCGCACAATAAGAGATGCTGTGGGCACAAACTACTATCACATGCAGGACCGCACACGTGTTCAGCAAGCAGTGCGTCTGTACAATATCACACCACACTTGTCTTTGAAGATAGGAAAGGCAATATTCACGCCGAAAGGGGTAGAAGGAAATAAAGATCTAGAAGGAATACTCATTCAAAAAAATAAAGAACTAAGTGAAGTGGTAACCACACGACAGATGGAGCATGGATTGCATGATTACAAGAGAGGAGATGTGTTGCTTGTGCATTTAGATTTTAGCAGAACAGTATTCAAATTTATGAAAAAAAGAAGAATATTCAATATATTAGCTGTGTTTATCAGATATCATCATGGAAATGTTGTGTGTCGAATTTACAAGAGCGGCTTTCCTACTCCACCTGATTACGAGTTCCCCGCACCTCGCATGCCTCTGCCTCAGTTCTTCGGATACGCACCGCTGCAGCCTCCCGCACCTCGTGCACCGCTTGTTCCGCCACAACAGCAGCAGTTTCGTTCTTTCATTTCTTCATCTTCTGTGCGTGCTCCTTCTTCCTCTCCCTTTTCCTCTTTTTCCTTCCAACCTGCTTCTTCGTCCTCCTCTTCTTCCTCTCCTTTTTCCTCCTCCTCTTCTCATCCTCCTATCTCTTGGTCTTTTCCTTCTTCCTCTTCCTCTTCTTCTTCCTCTTCCTCTTCCTCTTCTGCTGCTGTTCCTTCCAACACCACATTCTCTTCGTCCTTCAACTCATTGTCATCTTCCGTTATGAATTCTTGAACAATGCAAAGTGTTCCCTCCAAAAACTCTTTGTCATGAATAACGTGTTTGTTCAATAACTTCACCAGCTCTAATTGTTCGTTGAATGCTTGCTTTCTGAATTCCCGTCGTTCCGCCTGATATTTCTGGTTTGATTTTCTTATTTGCTCTTTCTGTGCCAGCTTAGCATCTTCTGCGTTGTCGTACTTCTTCACACGACCCATTTCTGAAAAAATAAAAAAAGAAAAAAAGAAAAAAAGATTAAAAGAAATATCTGCGGAAACTTTCTGGTATGTTTTCTATTCCTGAACACACATATTTTGTTAGATAGATAGGAACGATTATTTCTTTGAATGGAGAGGGAAAATAGTCCATGTCTTCTATTCGCAAAGCAACATCCTCATCAGTTTTTATGTCTTTTTTCTGTGATGCGGAGAATAATGGTTTTTTTTCTTCTTCTTCTTCGACAGGAGAAAACTGGGAGGGAAAGAAAGCAGAGGAA
>BNWK01000219.1 GCA_025998775.1 Alphaproteobacteria bacterium
CTCCGGGACCGTGACGAGTATAACACGCCTAATGAGAACGAAGTTAGTGTAGTGTACATTGGTAGTGAGCCGCCACAGTGTACTTACTATTGTGTGTGGGACAAAGAAGACAGAATACAGATTGTACCATCTACCTACGCAATGTGCGATCCCTTGGCTTTTGCCCTTTTATTCCCGTATGGAGAGAGTGGGTATGATGAAAATCGAAAAATGCCAACTTGTAGGAAATTCTACGCCTCTAAGTTCTTTGAGAGGGTAGGCGATATTTGGTGGACACCTTTGCTGTACGCAAGAAAGCTCTGGCAGAAATATCTTGTGCTAAGTTGGATCAAGTGTGAAGGAGAAGAACTCCAATACCTGCGAGATCACCAGGCTGAACTTCGTGCTGAGAAGTACTTTGTTGTCGCTGACCAGATGGAAAATGATGTGGATGTGATGCTCGGCGGTATCGGCGTGACTCCGGTGGGACGGCGTGTGGTAATGCCTGCAACGCATACCAACAGTAGAAGGATGTTGCGTCAGAATTTTATGAATGTGGTTACTCTTGCCAACCAGTATGGGCCGCCTGATTTCTTCATTACTATGACGACAGACAGCAAGTGGCCGGAAATTACCGAAAGCCTGCATCCAGGTGAGAAAGCAGTGGATCGACCTGAGGTTGTATGCCGCGTTTTCCAGTACAAGGTGCTGCAGATGTGGAAGCTGTTAACGGACAAGCGTCTGTTTGGTACGGTAGTGTGGGGATCGTATCGTATTGAATTTCAGCAGCGGGGTCTCCCACATGCACATATTGTGATCAAGGTAAAGGATACGTACAAACTGAATAATGCCAGTTGCATCGACAGACTGATTCGGGCAGATATTCCGGACCCTCTTACTGAGCCCCGGCTGCACGAGTGTATTGTGAAGCACAACCTGCACTCTAAGTGTGGGAGAGGTAATATTTGCTGGGATGACCGGAAAGACGTTTGCACGAAATACTTTCCAAAGCCATACTGTGAGAAAACCAAGATCGGAGACACGGCGTATGTGCAGTATCGTCGACCCAGCGGTGGTCCCACTGTTTCCGTCCCTGAAAACCCGCGACGTTTGGATTGCAGGTACGTCATTCCTTACAACCCTTGCCTTTCCCTTTATTTTGACTGCCATATCAACGTCGAAAAGTGTGCAAGTACCAGATCTATTAAGTATTTGTTCAAGTACCTAAACAAATGTAGTGACAGTGTGCTTATGTCAATGGAGAACCCACATGATGAGATTGCAAATTATGTGGAAGCAAGATGTGTGGGGGCGTGCGAGGCGGCATGGCGGGTCCTTGAGTATCCGGTTGTGTTCTGCTCTCACTCCATCATGCCCTTGCCTGTGCATCTACCAGACGAGCAGGACATCTTCTATCAAGGTCCTATTTCAGAAGAAAAGCTGGAGAGGGATACCAAACTTCTGGCATGGTTCAAAGCCAACGAGGAAAATCTGGAAGGTATGGACCCTGTCACCAAAGAAATCGTTTATGCACGTGATGTCAAATATGCTCAAATGCCTCGGTACTTCTTGTGGAATGAAGAACAGCACTGTTGGAACTCACGTGTAAACAGACCGTGCAAAATTTCTATCGGACGCATGCACGCCGTTAGCAACAAAGACAGAGAGCGATTTTATCTACGCACGATGCTATTGTTCACCAAGGGATCGGTATCGTTTCTCGACCTGCTTACTGTCGACGGATATGAGTGTGGGACGTTCGAGGAGGCTTGTAAGATGTCGGGATACTTGCGCGTTGACGAGGAGTGGGAGCTGGCTATGGCTGAAGCCTCCACGTTTGCAGATGCTAGACAGCTCAGATGTATGTTTGCCTACATTATTATCGGAAACGAGCCGTCTAATGTGAATGACCTGTGGGAAAAGTTTAAGGTGGATATGATTCAAGACTATCTATACAAACACACAGTGGCCCTACGTGACGCCGAGGAGGAGGAAGTGATGCAGATACACGAGGAGTGTGAAGCAGAATGCTTTAACTACATCAATCGGATATTGAGAGACGCAGGTGTCGACTTTGCTGCTATGTTGGATGACTCCGACATCTATCTGGCGTACGAAGAGGAAGAAGCTCAGCAGGGCATACCTCTGCCGGAGGGTGAGTGTGAGTGTGTGCATGTACCTGTATTTGTGCGCCTGTGTAGGAGTGCTTGTGTACGTATAATAT
>BNWK01000220.1 GCA_025998775.1 Alphaproteobacteria bacterium
AGATATTGACAACGTCACCAATACAAACAGAAGAAATAGGGGGCAAATTGGTGAAGCACATAGACCGCTGGAAGGCAACATGCGGGGGCGATGCATTCATCAGGATGGGTTTCACAACGGAATGGAAAGACCCTACATCGCCGATGATTCTTCAAGACAATTTGCCCAACCAAGCAGAATACAAGATGGATCAAAGCAAGAACAAAATACTTCAGGAGCTCGTTCAGGAAGAACTCCGTCAAAGGATAATCAGAATAGTGCATCACTCATATGTCAAATTGTACAACCCGATCTTTCCAGTTCGCAAATCGAACGGGAAACACAGGAAAGTGACAGACTGCCGCAGACTGAACGCCGCACAGAAAGACATTCACTTCAAGATGGAGGGTCCAGAGGATCTAATACACATGGCACAAGAAGGAGATCATGCAGCCTCTCTGGATATAAGCAATGCTTTCAACCACATAATCGTACACGAGGAACTCAGCCCGTTTCTCTGCTTTCTATTCCAAGGAACGTCCTACGCATATCGAGCCATGCCCTTCGGCGCCAAACATGCACCCAGATTCTTCACCAAGGCATTGTCCTTTGCAATAGCATTCATCAGGATAAATTGGACAGTAAGGATTCTCGCATATATGGACGATATAATCATTCTACACCAAGACCCCAAAGTCCTTGCTGTCGACACGTTGCAAATAGCCATATATCTACAGAGTTTGGGTTGGACAATCAATCTAAAGAAATCAGAGCTTATTCCTACTCAAACAATCGATTTCCTCGGTTGGACGTGGTCATTCCGCTCGCTATCCATGAAGATGACAACTTCTATGCGCCACTCCTTGCTCGACATGCTAAGAATGTGGATTCCAAGAGTCTATGCTGGCAGCAGTGTGTTGACACGTTCCTTTGCCTCTCTCATCGGCTCCCTCTCGTTCCTCAGATCACAGATTCGCAGGGCAGGATTGTATATGCACGCTTTGCATTCCAATCTCAATCAGGCAGTCAAGTCGAATGGGTGGGATGGCTCGGTTACATTGAACAAGAACATCATCTCCGAACTACTGTGGTGGTCCAGAAACATTATATGGAATACCCCTTTCGACTTTGCGTACAGACCTTCCCTGGCTACCTTGACGACAGATGCTGCCTTAGTCGGTTGGGGAGCTTCCCTGCACCTTGGAGATCAATTCTGGACTACCTCTGGGTCCTTCCTGCCAACCGACAACCTCACTTCCTCCAACCAACGGGAGACTGCAGCAGTGCTTCGAGCTCTGAAAGAGTTCGTTCCTATCCTTCTGACACAACACGTGCGCGCTCTCACTCTCCTCTCCGACAACATGACAACAGTGGCAAACATGACAAGACAGAATGCCTCCCTCCCACTTCTCCGAATGACGAGAGCCATATTCTCAGTCCTTCTCAGAGCGGACATCAGACTGAAAGCAGAACATATTCCAGGCATACAGAATACTCTGGCAGACTACCTAAGCCGTCTGGACCAAGCGGGAGACTACGAGCTGAAACAAGAATTTTACCTGAAGGGAATACAGCATCTACAGGTACAGCCAACAGTAGACTGCTTTGCCAACAAATACAACACGAAGTGCGTTCGCTTCTTTGCTCCGACAGCCAACACTCTCTCCCAAGGAGCGGCAGCGATAGACGCCTTCTCCCAACCTTGGCAGAAAGAGAAGCTCCTATACATGCATCCGCCCATACACACAATTCCACTGGTACTGCAGAAAATTCGAGCGGAGAAATGCTCGGTGGTACTCGTCATTCCATTTTGGACCACTCACTCCTGGTGGTCCTCAGCCAGCTCTCTCATGAGTCGTCAAGTGATTCTCGGCCCAGCAGAGACCGTGCTGCAACGTGGCCCATCAATGCTAGCACGACAGACCAAACTGCCGTTCGGAGAGATGCTGATGTCGCTGATCTCCTCCGCACAATAACTACTCCACAGCACAGACCTGGTGCCGCATTTGCTTGGCAAATCCTTTCAGCGGCAGAATTTCCTTTTTCCAACTTCCATTTCTGGTTTCATGCTATGTCCAAAGAAGCAAGAAGAAAACGTCTGTCCGCATGGAAAATCTGGTTTGAATACTGCGAATCTGTGATCTGAGGAACGAGAGGGAGCCGATGAGAGAGGCAAAGGAACGTGTCAACACACTGCTGCCAGCATAGACT
>BNWK01000221.1 GCA_025998775.1 Alphaproteobacteria bacterium
GCCACCACCACCACCACCACAACCACTTATATACTCAGCAAATTGGGGAAAGGCCGTGTCCACGTTGTAATCTTCGTTGTTGTTGATGTTGCAGTTGTGGCTGTTGCAGTTATTGTCGTTGTTAGATAGGCCCCGTACTGGTGTGGATGATGAGAGGGAGAAGAAGGAGGATGAGAGTGAGAAGGAGGAGGAGGAGGATGCGGGGGATGCGGATGGAGTGAAACATGAAGTGGAGCAAGCTGATTCACATGCAGGCGAGTCCAAGAATTCCCCCTTAAGTAAACGGCGCATGGTGTGGGGGTGAGCTTAGTAGACGAATGCGATGCCGTACTGGTTGAAGTCATTGACCCCTGACCCGACGCATTGTCAGTATCCGTCGGATCAGCTGACCCATCATCATCATCAAATATCGAACCAATACCTGTCACTACATCGTCGTCGTCTGCTGCTACTGGTGAGACCGCATTCTTTACAATTTCCTCGTTTCTTTCACCCATTATAACTTTACCCGGAAGGAAAAAAAAAGATAGATAGAGAGAGAGGGAGAGAGAGGGAGAGAGAGAGAGGAAGAGGGAGAGGGAGAGGGCGAGAGGAAGAGGGAGAGGGAGAGGGCGAGAGGAAGAGGGAGAGGGCGAGAGGAAGAGAGAGATCACAGAGAGAGAGATTACAGAGAGAGAGAGAGAGAGTAGAGAGAGAGACAGACATAAATTATTAGGTACAATAATACCTACTTAAAAAAAGAAAAAAGAAAAGCAACACATACACACCACATATGCACACACACACACACACACAACACACACCCACACACATTACACGTACACTACAGACGTACTCACCAGACACAGACACACACACACGAAAACAAACAAACAACAGACAGCGGAACACTACATAGAATATACCAGATAACACTGCACACCTCTTTTCTCCATTAAAAAAAAATCGAGTGGGATTCTTTTTCCAAGTCTTAGATAAAAAGAGTCTAAAAATAAATAAGTAAAAAAATAAAAAAAAAAAGAAAAAAAAACACACAAACACAAGCAACAGACAGCCGCCCCCACACACACACAAAAACAGTAAACAAATTCAGCCACAACAACAACAACAAGAAAACACACACATACACAACAAATACAACAAACATACCTTCGACTTGTATTCTTCTTATGTCCCAATTTCTGTTTCTATTTCTTTGTTTTTTGTATCCAAAAGAAAGTCGCAAAACAAAAGGGGATGTCAAAACAGGCAAAACTATCTGGAGAAAAAATAAGTACAAAGATAAAGATTTGAAACAAACAAAGTACAAACGAGTTGCCGGATTGGCTGGTTTTTCTATTTCTTTGAAGAAATGCAAGAAAAATTGTCTCTCCAAAATTTCAGCCGGTATATGTTTAAAACAAAAGTCCCCACAAACAAGATATGGACCAGATAAGCAGGAAAAGAAAGATAGCTTTT
The DNA here is from genome assembly GCA_025998775.1 of Alphaproteobacteria bacterium. Lineage (GTDB taxonomy): Bacteria > Pseudomonadota > Alphaproteobacteria > UBA3830 > UBA3830 > BNWE01. The sequence continues at coordinate 1,459 of BNWK01000221.1, forward strand.
TTTTTTTTGACTTGCCAAAAGAAACAAAAACTACTGCAGTAAAAAGTTCTGTTCAACATTATTTTTTTAATAAATAATTAATTAACAGAATAAAAGCAATTAAACAAAAAAACCAGTGTCTAAACAAAACTACTGAGATGTTTAAACAAAACGGGTGAAGCACTTCAACAAACAAAAACCGAGTTAAGTAGCTTCCCGGTAACTAATCTAATAAATTCTTCTTAATAATTCCAACCGCTTTGTATTTAAACCCCCCAATTAAATTCGATAATGCTAAACTAGGAGTTTAAACCTACTCCTATACTCCGGGAGGGATACACTAATGGTTTAAACCCCCGTTTTCATAACTGAGCTGCATATGGTCCAATTTAAAACACTCTTTCTTTCCCGAGCGGTATGTCCTCTGATTTAAACCGCCTTTTTTACTCCCGAGCAGATCGTCTTCAAAACTAAACCACTCTTTAAATTCCGAGTAATATGTCATCCGATTTAAGCTACCTTTTTTATTTCCGAGCGGTATGTTTTCCGATTTAAACCTCATCTGCATTTCCTTCTCAGCATGTCTTCCGATTCAAACTACCTTTTTTAATTCCGAGCGGTACGTCTTCCGATTTAAACCACTTTTTTAATTCCAAGCGGTATATCCTCCGATTTGAAGTACCATTTCTATATCCGAGCGGCACGTCTTCCGATTTAAACTACCTTTTTTATTTCCGAGTAGTGTGTCGTC